>NZ_JACJOY010000005.1:0-9542 GCF_014695815.1 Trichocoleus sp. FACHB-6 | reverse complement strand
GACTCTCTAAGGATTATGAAATTTTGCCGCAGACGTCGGAAGCTTTTATCTATATCGCAAACATTCGTTTGATGTTACGACGCTTAGCTTAGTACACTTCTCAGACATCCTCTGAGACATTTTTAATGAAAATTGGATATTGCAGAGTTTCATCCAATGACCAAACGTTGACCCTGCAACAAGACGCTCTTAAAAAAGCTGGGTGCGAAGAGATTTTTAGTGATACCGCCAGTGGTGCTTCTTCATCTCGACCTGGGCTGGATCAATGTCTCGACCAACTCCGCAAAGGCGATACTCTGGTTGTGTGGCGATTGGATCGGCTTGGGCGATCTCTCAAACATTTGTTAACACTGGTTGAAGACTTAAGCACTAAAGGGATTGGGTTTGTCAGCCTGACCGAAGCAATCGATACCACAACCAGCGGCGGCAAGTTAGTTTTTAGCATCTTCGGCGCGATTGCGGAATTTGAGCGGCAGATTATCCGAGAAAGAACCAATGCAGGATTAGCTGCTGCCAGAGCTAGAGGCAGGAAGGGTGGCAGGAAAGAGAAACATTCTGACAAGAAAATTCTCACTGCGATCAAGCTGGCTGACGACAGCCCCGAAACAATTGAAGAAATTTGTCACTCCCTCGGCATCTCAAAAGCCACATATTATAGGCGTCGAATGAATCTCAAGTGAAGGTAGATTAGATTAGACAAACTAAATTGCTACAGCTCTAGCTAAGTCTCCACAGCAAACGCTTCCGGGTCAACATCCCAGTTAACCCAGCGAATTGCCTCTCTAGCAGAAGTGAGGGTGGGTGGAACGCGCAGGACGTGAAGGTGTCCGGTGCTGGGACAGGTCATTTTCAGCAGATGGATGGGTTCCACATCAACCTTTGCATCAATTTTGAGCAGGGTGTATTCGCGCCAAGTATCCATCTCTTGCGCTGCCAACTCCTGACAAATGCGTTCGTAGCCAATCTGCCGAATCAACAATCGCCGGACTTCCGCATTGGGTTCTGTCAGCAACCATTCGGCTTGCCACTGGCTCAGGTGCGTCCAGTAGCGGCGAGGAAGAGAAACTTTAAAAAAATGAACCTTTAAATTTGGATTAGGATGATTGGCTAACAGCGATAAATCCTTAATAGAATTACCAATCAGATTGAGACGAGTCAAAGAATGCAGTTGCCCAATCTCTGGCGGCAGCGATACCAGTTGGTTACTACTCAGATCGACATCTCCCAAAGAATGCAGTTGCCCAATCTCTGATGGCAGCGGCCTCATTTTGTTGTTACTCAGATAGATATCCGTCAAAGAATGCAGTTGCCTAATCTCTGGCAGCAGAGAGTCCAGTGAGTTGTGACTCAGAGTGAGACCTTGTCAAAGAATGCAGTTGCCCAATCTCTGGCGGTAGGGATGCTAGTTGGTTGCCACTCAGAGCGAGACTTGTCAAAGAATGTAGTTGCCCAATCTCTGACGGCAGGGAGTCCAGTGGGTTGTCATCCAGATTGAGACGTGTCAAAGAATGCAGTTGCCCAATCTCTGGCGGTAGGGATGCTAGTTGGTTGCCACTCAGAGCGAGATATTTCAAAGAATGCAGTTGCCCAATCTCTGGCGGTAGGGATGCTAGTTGGTTGCCACTCAGAGCGAGATATTTCAAAGAATGTAGTTGCCCAATCTCTGGCGGCAGCGATGCCAGTTGGTTGTCGCTCAGAGAGAGATCGGGCAAGGAATAGAGTTGCCCAATCTCTGACGGCAGGGATGTGAGCTGGTTGTTACCCAGCTCGAGAAGTGTCAAGGAACGGAGTTGCCCAATCTCTGGCGGCAGGGATGTGAGCTGGTTGTTACACAGCTCGAGATATTTCAAGGAATGGATTTGCCCAATCTCTGGCGGCAGCGATGCCAGTTGGTTGTCGTTTAGAATGAGACGTGTCAAAGAATGCAATTGCCCAATCTCTGGCGGCAGAAATGCCAGTTGGTTGTTACTCAGATTGAGATATGTCAAAGAATGCCGTTGCCAAATCTCTGGCGGCAGGGATGTCAGTTGGTTGTCACCCAGATGGAGACGTGTCTCATCTTGGGAATTTAGAACTCTCTGTTTAAATTTTTCTATCTCTGACAATTTCATATTTTACCTAAGCAAGTTGGATAAGCTCAATTAGGTCGCCTACAACTGAAGTGGCGCTAATACTTTAGCCTTTCGTGTCTCTATACACCTATCTGCGGCTCAATTCTAGATAAGTCTTTACAGCAATTGCTTCCCAGAAAAATCTCATGGTTACAACTCTCTTCAACTAAAAATTGTTACATCTGTGCGGGCTCTTGTTGAGCGCGTTTCGCAAAAGAAGCGTCGCGTATTCGATACGGGTAAAGTTAGACTGCTGGAGGTTAACTGACAAACAGGACAGTGACGAACTTTGCAAAACACTACATTTTGAGTATCCATATAACTGTTATTTTGCGATTTTTAGTAATTATATAAGTAATTAGCTAAGCTAACCGAATCAAACGTAAAAATGGTTAAGTAAGTAGTTGCGCGAAAGCGCAACTACTATTATTTTACGCTTTTAAAGGTTGAACTATTTAATAAACTACTGCTTCAATAATGCTCCAATCTAGAATAACCCTTGCAGCCCGATAGCAAAGCACCTGCCAGTTCACTTTCAGTCCCACGTCCCCTCAAACTCCCCTGGGGCTAACTGTGTATATCTGACAGTATGTTGTATCTGTCGATGCCCTAAATAATCTTAAATCTTCCGAGTGTCGTATCCCTTCGCCGCCAAATAAAATCCTGTGCTATGACGAATCATATGCGGATGAATTGAGTAACCCAGCTCTGCCTGATCCGCTGCTCGATTCAAAATGTCTCGTACAGTTCTTGTCGTTAATGGAGCTTTTCGCTCCGAATTAAACAACCAAGGCGAATCAGGATATTCTCGTTGTAGTTGCCGCAGCGCTCTTACCTCATCACCATATAAAGGTTGATTTGACGGCGCGCCTTTCTTAAGCCGTCGCACATAAAGATGCTTGGTGGTGAAATTTACATCTTTCCATTGCAAGTTAACTGCCTCTCCAACTCTTAAGCCATGACGGTACATTAAGAGCAGAAGCGTAAAATCCCGGTGTGGATAGCGCCCTATTTTCTTGGCAGCCGCTAGCAGCCGCTCCATTTCGTCAGGCGTTAAATAATCTCGTTCATTATCCGGTTTCGCTTCCTTAATCGGCGGCGCGGGTTGGGTTCTCATAACAACTCCACCTAAAACAGTGTTTGGACAGGTCAATTCAGCAGCCCTGGAAGTTTAATAAACTCGTTAGTCGTTGGTGCTAACTCCACCTAAAATAGTCCTTTTCGGCGGAGTCCAAACCATTCATTCTGGCATAATTAATGCAGTAATTGAGCAATGCAGTAATATGTCCGTCATCTCTTTCGTTAATGAGAAAGGGGGCAGCACAAAATCAACGTCTGCTCTGCATTTCGCACACTGGCTGGCTACCAAACAAAAGAAAAAAATACAGGTGGTTGACGGCGATCCACAGCGCTCCCTCTCCAGATGGTTCGCCTCGATGGAAAGCGCAATTGGGGTAACAGCTCTAATAACTCCCGACGATCTACTTGAACAAATTCCAGTCTTAGCTGAATCAGTTGATTTTTTAGTAGTTGACGGAGCAGGCTCATTAGCTGAATCAACTAGAGCAATTTTATTTCGCACTGACTTAGCTGTAATCCCTTGCCAGCCAAGTAAGTTAGACTTAGATGCCGCATCTGACACTGTGAGGTTAATCAAGCAAGCCCAATCAGTTCGAGGTGGATTGCCAAAAGCAGCCGTATTTCTTAGTCGCGCCCAGAAAAACACTCGATTGAAAACTGAGGCAATCTCTCTGCTTCAAAAAATTCCTGATTTAATATCTTTAAAAACAATTATCCACCAACGTCAAGTTACAGCCGATGCGTTTGGTCAATCAGCGACCGTCTGGGATTTACCTGGTTCTGGCGCTGTCGCGGCATCAGAAGAATTTGAGCAATTATTCAAAGAAATTTTGAGGCTTGTGTGATGACTAAAAAACGGAAGCCTTTAAACAATGACGATAACCTCGCTAAGCAATTTGTCTACGGAGAACCAATTACTCCCTTATTCAAACAAAATAAACCTCAAGAAGTTGAACCTCCGCCCAAGGAAACTACAATCAGGCTCACGGTAGACCTAGCCGAATCCATGCACAGAAAGTTATCAATTCTGGCAGCGCGAACTGGTAAGAAGAAAGCCGAAATCATCAGAATGCTTTTAGATGAAGCACTGCAAGATGTAGAAGATTAAATACTGCATTGCTGCATTACTGCGATACTGTTTAGACTGGTTCTGATTGGGAAACAGAAATTTCTAGCCCCTAGCGATCGCCCTCAGTTCTGGCAGAAACTGAGTAAACCAACTGCAAGACTATGCCGAAGATCAGAGAATGCGAGCGCTGCCAGCTTGCTCCTCGTAATCCTTTGATAGTTTGTGCCGTGTATCCCACTCAAACAGAGCGCGATCGCACTCTCGACTTCCAACTCTCTACCGAGTGAAGCAAGACTTCGGAGCGCCGAAGTCTCGCGATCGCACCCTCGACTTTCGACCCCCTGCCGAAGTGGAAGAACTTGTGGGCATAGAGGGAACGAGGTTTGTGAATGAGGGAGATATATAGCAAAGCTGTCACCAGGGGCAAGGTAGCGCTTGAATTTCCACATAATGTGCCTTGCGGCACTTTTCCCTCCAACTGATTGATACTACACCCGTGGGGCAAAGCGCTCAGTTAATGCTTTTTTCACCTTTCTTATAAGATTGTCCGCACTAGGAACAGAAGCGAAACTGGAGAGACATAATCGGTTCATTAGACCTTTTGCGGAATTAAGATGATGCGCCTAATTTAAGTTCATAATTAAACCACATTTATTAATTGCCTCATGACACATAGATTAAAAAATGGGTTATGAGACACGTTAGGACTGGTTTTGAGGGGGGTTGTATCCCTTTGAAAATTTTGTCTCTTAAATGGTTGTTTATAAGACAAAATGTTTATCGAAAAAAATATCTTTAGGCATCATGTAAAAATAACTTGAACAATTTTCCTCAGAAGCGGTGGCTGGAAAAGGAGATTGAGATTGAACCACCTGACATTGAGCCAGTAGCAACTGAACTAACAGTAGAACCTGACCCACTTGAGACAATTCTGCAAGAACAGCAAGGATACACTCAACGCTTTGCTCCGCAAATTCTGGAAATATGGGAACGCGAGAAATTAAGCAAGCCAAAGCTCAAAGCTGCAACATGTGAGGAGTACCAAATTCGCCTATCCGAGGAAGGACAGCCAAAACTCTATCGGCGCGATCGCCACTTTCACCTTTGCCGGGTTGATTGAAGCGAAGCTGTCATGAAGTGCAATTAGGCTGAAACTGTTACACAGCAAGAGATCGAGGGTAATAACTTTATACTAAAAGTTCTTGTCACATTCCTCAAATTGCCTTTACTGGTTAACGAATTTACGCCGTTTCAGGCTTCAGTTTAGTTCTAATTGCACCTCGTGACACGTTCGCTTCAATCACCCCTTAATCGCGTGCGGTAGCAAGCACTCCATTAGGAATTCCATCGAACGTTAGCACCTGCCGCAATATCCATTGCTTCACCAGTAATTCGATATGCATCAGGAGAACAAAAGAATGGAACTCCTGCGGCAACATCTTCGGGTTCGATTAAGCCAACATCCTGTGCATTCATGCTATTCCGCAGATAGTTCTCAATCGCATCCGGGCTGGGATTTTTCGGATCAGCCCAGCTCAAGGTTGCATCATTGATGATCATGGGTGTTCTAACGCCCGTTGGATTGATCGCGTTTACTGTAATGCCTTCCTTAGCATATTCAACAGCTGCACATTTAACGAGTCCCAAAACACCCCATTTTGAAGCATTGTAACTGGCAGACTGAGCTGAGCCAAAGCGACTGTTGCAGGAGTTGATTACAACAATTCGACCATATTTCCGCTCTCGCATATGTGGAATGACGGCTTGCATAGATTTAGCAACACCGCTCAGATTAACTGCAATGACATCATCCCATTCGGCATCTGACAGTTGATGCAGCCATCCAAAGGTTAGAATTCCAGCATTAGCAACGAGAATGTCTACTTTACCAAAGGTGGCGATTGCCTGATTGACAACGTTCTCCATCTGCTGTCGGCTACGGACATCTGCCTGAACTGCTAAGGCAAGAACTCCCTTGGCTTCAATCAAGCGAACGGTTTCCTTCATGTCCTGAGATTTCGCCATAGGATAGGGGACGGAACCAATCTGATCTACAATATCGCAGATTGTGACATTAGCCCCCTCCTTAGCAAGGCGAACAGCAACAGCTCGACCAATTCCTCTGGCTCCGCCTGTTACAATCGCAACCTGACCACTCAAAGGTCTGTTACTTGTCGGAGTTTGTGCCTCAGATTGGGCAACTGTAGAATCTGCATCTCCTGCTGTTGGTTCTGAAGGCGTATCAGTGGTTGCTGAAGAACTGATCGTTGCCCCCAAAATTGTTGCGCCCAAAGTTGCACTACTGATTCCTATCGTTTTAAGTAGATAGCGGCGCGAGAGGCTTTGAGTAATTCGGGTAAATGGGTTTAGGCTGAACAGATTCATGTTTTTCACTGCTATTTCTTTGTAAAGTACTGAAGCGCTTTTTAAAAACTAGCAAATGATTAAAAACTACAAGAAATTGCTCTAACCTTCTAGGAAAATATTGCTGTCTTCTTCCCGTAGCATTTTGGGGTCACTCCAACCTGACGTTTAAACTGTCCACCAAAATGGCTCTGGTCGTAAAAGCCCGTTGAAGTCGCAACGGTGGCAATCGCCATACCTTGTACTAATAACTTTTTCGCTTGGGCAATTCGCAGTTGCGTTTGATAGATGTTGGGGGATAATCCCACTTCTTTGCGAAAAACTCGACAAAAATGGAAGCGGCTTAGCCCTGCGATTTGCGCTAATCCGTCCAGCGAAATTTCATCGGCATAGTGAGTATGGAGATAGTCACGGGCAAGCTTAACCCCAGCATGGCTCGTCAACAGAGGAGGCACAGAAGGACGTTTCTGAGCATGATGAACCACTAGGTAGGAGAGAAACTGCCAGATAGCGGTGTCTTGCTCTAGCTTGGAAGCGGTTTTACTGGTCACGGTATGTAATGTTAAAAATAAGTCATTCAGCACCGAATCAGTAATAGATATGGTTTGAAAAAAAGGAACCACAACCGCCTTTTCACTTATTTCAGCAGTGACCGTCTGTAACCAGCTTGGGTGAATATGCATCATCCAAAACGATATGGGTTCAGAAAGATACGTGCGATCGCTAGGGGAATGAACTTCACCCGACTGAATGATGCTCAAGCTGCCAGTCGGAATGCAATGATACTCACCGCCATAGCGATATTCGCCTGCACAATCAAAGCTCAGACCCAATTGATACTCTTCGTGAGCATGTTTGGGAAGCGGTTCTACTGTACCTGAGGTATAGGCGTATTGCTCTAAGAGAATGCCGTCTGACTCCCAGCCGTGAATTGAAATGTCTGTTGCTTTCGGCTTCATCCCATATTCACTCAGTTCAACTTCAATTATCGCCTCCAGTCTCTTGCTCTTGCTTTATTAATTCAGGACAACTCAAATCTTTTTTTTCTTGTTTTTATAGCACGATAAAAACGTTTTAGCTGCTTCCATCACAACATATTCAACATCAGCTTTCTGTCATCCTGCGTTTTAACGTCATCTTGTTCTTCCAGCAAACGCATCCCAGCATGAATTAGACCTATCCTTAATATAAACTCTGTAAAATGATGAAATAAACCTAAAAAAAATCTCCGGCTAGCAATGACAAGTCCTTTAGCAAGAATCGGAGCCCATCCCCACGAAGCCAAGCGACTAATTGGTATTGATTATGAGCAATTTCTAGCATTAGTAGCTTTGGCAGAACAACGGCATTTAAAGAAACAGGCAGAAATTGAGAAAAAGAAAGTTCGGATTATTGCACCTAGGGGTGGGCGTAAACCAGAAATGTCTCCCAAAGAAGGAGTCTGCTTGTGTCTAGTTTACCTGCGACAAAAACCGATTTTTGAAATTTTAGGTTTGCTGTTTGATATCTTCAAAACGAAAGCCAATGATAGCTTCAATTATTGGGTAGATATTTTGAGAGATATTTTACCAGCATCTCAGATGGAAGAAGTCTCTAAATTCAGCCAATACTATGAACAATTGCGTCAAATGCTCGGTGAATACGAATTAATTGTAGATAGTGCGAAGCAAGCTATAGAAAGGACTAAAGACTACCAAGAGCAAAAAAGATACTATTCGGGAAAGAAAAAGATGCATACTCTAAAAAATCAGTTTATTGTGCTACCTAAGGGTGCCGATATTGTGGATATATATATTGGACGATTAGGCAAGACGAGCGATATAACTTTATTTCGAGAAACCCATTATAAATTTGACTCAAAACAAAAATTTATTGGGGATAAAGCTTATATCGGAGAAGCCGCAATTACTACCTCTCACAAAAAACCAAAAAAAGCCGAAATTATTGAATCACAAAAAGAAAATAATAAACAATTATCATCAACAAGAATAGGTATTGAACACCTGATAGGTCGCGTGAAAATATTTCGAGTAGCTAGTGATAGATTTCGTTTAGCTCGTCATCGCTATAGTCAAGTAATAATGACAGTTTGCGGATTGGTCAGGCTCCGACTTAATCGTTCAGTTCTATTAGCCCTTAATAATTAAATTCGCCGACAACAAAATTATTTTTTTGTTGCCCTTATTTGCACCCATTTCTGATGATTTATCCTAAATTTACCCTCAAAGCCTCATGGTTACGTCGATTGCCTGCTGGCGAGCGCACTTGCTCGCCAGCGCTAAAACCATTTTACACTAAGCATTTCGCATTTGTGGATAAGTCTATAATTTATTGGATGAAGGATTAAATCCTAGTCGGGATATTTTAGTGATTGCTCTGGGTTCTTTCCAGCTCCACAAACAGATAGCCGCATCTCTTGTAGCTAATGGTATTAATTTCTATATCCCAACTGCTACTAGCAACAATTCTTTTCCCGACAGCCAAAGAGCAAATTTAAACAAGTTTTGGAATGAGGGGGGTGTTACTGTATCTGGTATTCACCGTCCTAAGGGGAATGAAGCAAATATTGTTTATGTAGTGGGATTAGATAATGTAGCAAAAAATGAAAGCAACCTGATTTGGCGAAACCAACTATTTGTCGCAATGACCAGAGCGCGAGGCTGGGTTAGCTTAAGTGGAATTGGAAAGTATTCTATGTATGAAGAGATTCGCCAGGTTATTGAAAGTAAAGGTAGTTTAAATTTTCCCTTCCAGCCTCCTGTACTAGATACTGGTGAATCCGCATGAATTCTGCATTTAGAACGCTTTAGTAAATAAAGTATTAAAGTTTGGATCGACGTGCAGAGCGATTTAGCAGCTCCTTTAAGTTACTCCACAGGAGGAAACTTCCTAACACTATCAAACTAGCTCCGAGCGGA
>NZ_JACJOY010000049.1:0-16722 GCF_014695815.1 Trichocoleus sp. FACHB-6 | reverse complement strand
TTATGAGTTATTGCCAGAAACATCGGAGACTTTTATTTATCTGGCAATGATCCGTATCATGGTCAGGCGGTTGGCATAATATTTAACCCCTCACCACTTTTCAAACATCCTCTTAGGGCAAGCTTTTTGAGCCATCATAGAGATGAGTGGTTACTACCACTATCCCATTCTCAGTTTTCCCGATTTCTCCAATGTATTGCCGTCCTACTCCCTCCGTAAAATTGCCACTTTTCCTATGTCCTGAATCATCAAGGATTAGAGTAAATCCTCGAGTGATCTTTGTTTGGCTACACTTGTTCATAACTTGTAAGCGACGCTCATTGACCTCTGCTGCTGACCAAGGAGCTTCTGTCAAAAAATGGTGCAATCTGTGGTACGTCACCCCCACAGCGTTAGAAGCCATTTGAGACAAGTTTTTTCGTTCACTTTCCCCTAATAATCCCCCGATATAGTTCCTAAACTCCCGTTTGTGCGCTTGATGGCTGAAGATATCATCAAAGCGTTTACACCATCTGTCGAAGCAAGGGGGCATCGCGGCGGGAGTTGTCTCTTTCATCAGGATAGACCTCGATGTGAAACGTCTAATAGGCAAGTATTATACTTCTATTAACTCTTCTTTTTTGTTTAAGTCCCGCTAGCAGAAAGTTGAATTGTAATAATTTTGGATTCGCTCATGTTTCTAGTTTAGGGATTGGAATAAGCGCGATCGCTTCTTTTTCCTAAGTTTATGTCAAGCTGCATTTTAGGTAGCGCTAATATTTACCTTTCTATTCAAGTAGTTTAATCTCAAAATAAAACTTATTTCATCAAGCAAAGTTATAGATACTGCGGTGAAATTTGATAAACCTGGAAAAAGATACAGAGTCAGTTTAAGTACGAAATAAGCGTAAGTTATTTGATTTTTGGACTACTGGTTGATGTGCTGAATCGCGTCTAAGCTCAAACTGTTTGCGAACATATTTATGAGCATCAGATGTTGTAGGACTAGATTGCCCTAGCTTATCTTCTAAATGTTATCTTCTAAATGTTTTTTCACTAAGTTGAAAGCTGCATAGTAAGCCAGATGGGTACTACCACGCAACTCGGCTTCCAGAGGGGCAGAAGTAGTAGCTTCACTGGCGAGTTTCTTGTCCAAATTAAGATACTCTGACCACTCAAACGTCATCGTGTAACTCTAGAATAGTAATCAATTGCTTCTTAATTCGTAGACTAGAGTTCGCAACCAATCTTCATCGAACTGATTGAGGTTGTTAAGTGCATCCTGGGGAGCGCGTCCTGTCAAAATTGATACGACCAGATGCACGTAGTCGATGATTTCTGCGTCGGGGACGACTTGAAAAAATAGATTTTCATCAGAAAAGTAAGGGCGAATCTTTGCAAATGCTTCCAGTAAAATCGAAATTAAAAACGGATATTGTCCAAGAAACTTGCAATACTGCTGAGGGCTCTTTGAAGGTGTATAGCGTTTCTCAGTTGGGTGGAATATATCGCGTTTCTGAAGTCTGGTCTACATTGGTGGGAGCATGGTATTGCCATGTCCCTACAGATGTATCGTACCCAATATAAAATTACTATAAAAGTTTTTGAGGCTTTCCACTTGTTCTGGATGAAGCCTGATTGTATTTTTTGTTGCCGTGTTTAGCAGCTTTTTAATTGATGCTTACTGCAAAAAAAAAACATAGTTTAATTATTATTGCCGAAATTCATGTGATGCGGGATTCTTGGGTGCGAGCGCTATCTTTTTAGCATAATAAATAGTAAATTAAACCGCAAAAAAAGAGAGGGAGGAAGAGAAAAAGAAAAGCCCCAACTCCCAATAGCTAAATAATTTTGTAACGCTGCCCTATGCCCTATTCTCACGTCGATGCCACAGAACCAAGTTGTTGACCTTGGTTTTGGCACCAAGGGATGAAGGGCAGTCCTCCCCTAGTGTTATGCCGCAGGAGAGAGTGGTTCACAAATCCCAGGCGCAATCCTACCACTCAAGACTAGGCGCGATCGCCTTCTGAAAGCCCCTAAATGAGGATAAATGTTAAAAAGTATTAAGAACAGACTTGGAATGTGAACGTAATGCCGCAGAATTATTTGCGGAAGGTAGCTGAGTCTGAGGCGGTGTGTACCGACGGTTACGCTGAAAAATGCTAGAGATACTGAATCGCACACTTTAAGCGTAAAGTACATCTAATAGCAGCGATAAACTCAGACATTCCTTGCAGAATGCCAGTTTCAGCCTATCTGAATTAAAAACTTCTTTTGATTGGAGGAATCCAGAAATGAGTATCGTCACGAAATCTATCGTGAATGCCGATGCCGAGGCTCGCTATCTCAGCCCAGGCGAATTAGACCGGATCAAGAACTTCGTCACCTCCGGCGAGAAGCGTCTGCGGATTGCCCAAATGTTGACCGATTCCCGCGAGCGCATCGTTAAGCAAGCAGGCGACCAGCTGTTCCAAAAGCGTCCTGATGTTGTTTCCCCCGGTGGCAATGCCTACGGCGAAGAAATGACCGCCACTTGCCTGCGCGACCTAGACTACTATCTGCGTCTAGTAACCTACGGAATCGTTTCCGGCGACGTTACTCCGATTGAAGAAATCGGTCTGGTTGGCGTTCGCGAAATGTACAAGTCTCTGGGTACCCCCATTGAAGCAGTCGCCGAAGGCATTCGCGCTATGAAGAATGCTGCTTCCTCAATGATGTCTGGAGAAGAAGCTGCTGAAGCAGGTTCTTACTTCGACTACGTGATTGGTGCCATGCAGTAGGGTGTTTCCCCTTCCCTGCTCTTGATTTAGATCTGACTACGTGAGATAAGGAAACAAAAAAATGCAAGACGCAATTACTGCTGTTATCAATTCCTCCGACGTTCAAGGCAAATACCTGGACACTGGTGCGTTAGAAAAGCTCAAGGGCTACTTCCAAACAGGCGAACTGCGGGTTCGTGCAGCAAGCACAATCAGCGCTAACGCCGCCACCATTGTTAAAGAAGCTGTTGCTAAGTCTCTGCTGTACTCGGACATCACCCGTCCCGGTGGCAATATGTACACCACCCGTCGCTATGCTGCTTGCATCCGCGACCTGGACTACTACCTCCGCTATTCCACCTATGCCATGTTGGCTGGCGACCCATCCATTCTGGATGAGCGCGTGTTGAATGGTCTAAAAGAAACCTACAACTCTCTAGGCGTTCCCGTTGCTGCCACTGTGCAGTCTATCCAAGCCATGAAAGAAGTTACCGCCAGCTTGGTTGGTGCTGACGCTGGTAAGGAAATGGGCGTCTATTTTGACTACATCTGCTCTGGTTTGAGCTAAGCGATTTTCGATTAATCGCTGAAGTTCAACAGGCGAGCATTTTGTCTGGCGAAGTCTGGGAAGTTTGGAGTGAGTGCTAGCCCGTCAAAGGCTTGTTTAATTCAGTTAATGAGTTTTAACGGTCTAGCATTGACTCTTGACTCCCAGCCTTCTGTATGATAGGGATGCGTAAATCCCAAGAGCGTTTCAAATCAAAAATTTACTCAGCTTAATAGGAGAAATACACCCATGCGGATGTTTAAAATTACTGCCTGTGTCCCCAGCCAGACCCGTATTCGGACTCAGCGGGAGTTGCAAAACACTTATTTCACGAAACTGGTTCCCTACGAAAACTGGTTTCGCGAACAGCAGCGGATTATGAAAATGGGTGGAAAAATTGTTAAGGTTGAGTTAGCTACTGGTAAGCCTGGGGTCAATACTGGACTGCTTTAATTCCTTCTTTCGCAGGCTAATTTACAGAATTTTTAACAAAGGCGGCAGGAGTTTCCCTTTTAAACCCATAGGGTAAAAGTGAGACTCCTGCCGCACAGTATTTAGAGGTTAAATCAATACGGCTCACTTAGACTTAAAAATCAAAGACCTGCTACAACTCTGTATCTGGGTTTAAAGGGGTTTGCTTTTGCGCCTTAAATTGCTATCATGCAGCGATTGAATGTCACTTCAAAAGCCACGTCTTTTGTGAATTTACGTCAGCTAGTTCCCTTTTTTAATCCCGCCGTCCAAGATTGGGCAATAGATGCCCGGTTGTTGAGGTGGCTGACCTTCCTCTGGCTATTTATCGGCTTAGTGGTTCTGTTCTCAGCATCTTATCCCAGTGGGGATGCTGAGTATGGGGATGGACTGTACTACTTCAAGCGACAAATTATCTCGGTGATGCTGGGGCTATTGGTATTTAACGTGGTGGTAAATTTCCCCCTGCGTCATGTACTGGGAATAGCCAATTGGTGTGTGATACTGCTGCTGGGGGTAATTTTCGTCACTCTAATTCCGGGAGTAGGAACCACAACTAATGGTGCAACGCGCTGGATTGCCTTGGGGCCGTTTCCCCTGCAACCTTCCGAGTTGATTAAGCCGTTTTTGGTGTTGCAAAGCGCTCGCATTTTTGGAAACTGGGATAGGCTGACTTGGAGGGTGCGATTGACGTGGCTGTTTATTTTTTGCTGCGTACTTTTGGGAATTATCCTACAGCCGAACTTGAGTACAACTGCGCTGTGCGGAATGACTTTGTGGCTGATTGCGCTTGCGGCTGGGTTGCCTTTTTCCTATTTAGGGGGAACGGCGCTGGGCGGGTTGCTTTTGGCAACAATTAGTATCAGCGTGAAGGAATATCAGCGGCGGCGGGTGATGTCGTTTCTCAATCCTTGGGCTGATCCGATGCAAGATGGATACCAGCTGGTTCAAAGTTTACTGGCGGTAGGGTCTGGCGGTACTTGGGGGTCTGGTTTTGGGTTGTCGCAACAGAAGCTGTTTTATTTGCCGATTCAGTACACGGATTTTATTTTTGCGGTGTATGCAGAGGAGTTCGGCTTTGCAGGCAGTTTGCTGTTGATAGTGTTGCTGATGGCTTATGCGACGCTGGCGCTGATGGTGGCAATGAGGGCTAAAACTCCCATTCATCGGTTGGTGGCAATTGGAACAATGGTTTTGATGGTGGGGCAGTCGCTGCTGAATATTGGTGTTGCTACAGGCGTTTTGCCTACAACTGGTTTGCCGTTGCCGTTGTTTAGCTATGGGGGCAATTCGATGATTGCGAGTTTGATGGCGGCGGGGCTGTTGATTCGAGTGGCGAGAGAAAGTAGTGAGGCTGAGGTTGTGCCTTTGCAGGGGCGGAGGTTTGTTCAGGGGCGATCGCGTCGGGTTATCCAAAAGCCTAATGCTTAGATGAGGTCTTAGCGTTGCCCACAAAAATCATCAGTCTAAGTGAGCTAAAATTCAAGCAGAGCAAGCATTTTACACGCCAACTGCCCCATGTTTGAAACTCTCTCTACTAGACTTTATGAATTAGAACAATTTGCTAATCACCTCGTCTCTACTCAGCTGACACATTTGGGCTTTCTCAGCATCGCAGTCATTTTTGCAGCAGGGTTATTTACCAGCTTGACACCCTGTATGCTTTCCATGTTGCCAATTACCATTGGCTACATTGGGGGATATGAAACTAAAAGTCGCCTGCAAGCCGCAGCCCAATCGACTTGGTTTTCGCTGGGATTGGCAACGACACTGGCGGGATTGGGAATCTTGGCAGGTTTACTGGGACGAGTTTACGGTCAGGTAGGATTCGGTTTGCCGATAATTGTCAGTCTTTTGGCAATCCTGATGGGGTTAAATTTACTCGAAGCATTGCCTTTACAGTTGCCTGCTTGGGGTGGTTTTGAATGGATTTCTAAAGACTTACCAGAGGGTGTCCGTTCTTATCTGATCGGCTTAACTTTTGGGGTGATAGCTTCCCCTTGCAGTACCCCTGTTTTGGCAACTTTGTTGGGTTGGGTTGCCACGACGCAGGATTTTGTGTTAGGTGGAGTTTTGCTACTATCCTATACGGCGGGATATGTCGCACCTTTGATTTTGGCGGGGACTTTTACTGCTTCTATTAAAAAGTTGCTGGAGTTGCGTCAATGGTCTGGTTGGATAAACCCGGTTAGCGGCGCTTTGTTAGTGGGATTTGGTGTATTTTCGCTGCTGTCTCGGCTTCCTGTAGGTTAATGGCTAATGGTAATAAAAACAATTAGCTATTAGCTATTACCTATTAGCAATCATCAAAAAATGACTGGAAAAGATTCTTTTTTATCAAATTTGGTGTCAACTCCCAAAAATTTCTTTCGGCGGGAGTTGTTACCGTTGCTCTCCGATTTGCGGTTAGCGATCGCGCTGTTACTAGCGATCGCATTCTTCAGCATCTCTGGTACGGTGATCGAACAAGGTCAATCTCCCGCTTTCTACCAAGCTAACTATCCAGAACATCCCGCCCTGTTCGGTTTCCTGACTTGGAAGGTAATTCAGGTAATCGGATTGGATCATGTATATCGTACTTGGTGGTTTTTGTCAATAATGATTTTGTTTGGCAGCAGCTTAACCGCCTGTACCTTTACTCGCCAGTTTCCAGCTTTGAAAGCTGCGCGGCGGTGGAAATTTTACGACCAACCCCGACAGTTTGAGAAACTTGCCTTAAGTGCGGAACTAGATAGAGGTTCGCTGAGTACACTTACCCAGTTGTTGCAGCAACGACGCTACAAAGTTTTTCAAGAAGGAGATACACTTTACGCCCGTAAGGGAATTGTCGGTCGCATTGGCCCAATTGTGGTTCATGCCAGTATGTTACTGATTCTGGCGGGGGCGATTTGGGGGTCAATCACCGGATTTGTGGCACAGGAAATGGTGCCAAGCGGTGAAACTTTTCAGGTGAAAAATATTATTGAAGCTGGTTCCTGGGCGCTGCCACAAGTTCCCAAAGATTGGTCGGTGCGGGTGAATCGCTTCTGGATTGACTATACACCAGAAGGTAGAATTGACCAGTTTTACTCGGATTTGTCGGTGCTGGACAATCGAGGGCAAGAAGTTGACCATAAGACGATTCACGTCAATCAGCCGTTGCGCTACAAAGGCGTGACGTTCTATCAAACTGATTGGGGAGTCGCAGCTATCCAGGTAAAGTTAAACAATAGCCCGGTTTTACAGTTACCAATGTCTTTATTAGATACTGGCGGCAGGGGTAGAATCTGGGGAACTTGGATTCCTACTAAACCAGATTTGAGTGAGGGAGTTTCCCTGCTGGCGAAAGATTTGCAGGGAACGCTGCTACTTTATGATGCTAAAGGTCAACTGATTAACACGGTTCGCTCTGGGATGTCGATAGACGTTAATAAGGTGAAGCTGACTATTACTGATGTTGTTGGTAGCACTGGCTTACAAATCAAAGCAGATCCAGGTATTCCGATGGTTTATGCTGGCTTTGGCTTGTTGATGTTGGGTGTGGTGATGAGTTACTTTTCCCACTCGCAAATTTGGGCTTTGCAAGAAGGCGATCGCTTCTATGTTGGTGGCAGAACCAATCGGGCGCAGGTTGCCTTTGAGCGAGAACTAATTGATATTCTGGATCAACTGGCGCACTCAAAGGCTGAAGTTCCAGTTGTTGAGGCTCAACCGATCGCTTAATCCAGTTCACCTATTTCTAGCTTGGAAAGAGACTCTGCCTCCTTCCAAGCTTTCCCATACTCAGCCTGAGAACGAGAAAATGGGCTTTTATAATACTCACGACTCAGGACTTTTCTTTGACAGGTGCTTTTTGAGGACTTCTAGAACTTGCTTGCTTTCAAAAGGTTTGGTTAAAAAATCATTCGCACCGACAAACCTTGAGCGCACCCGGTTAATCAAACCATCGCAACTGGTGAGAATAACTACGGGAGTCTGACGAAAAGCAGAACTGTTCCGCAGAAAACTACAAACATTATAACCGTCAGTTTTTGGCATCACTAAATCCAAAAAAATCAGGTCTGGTTTGTGCTTGGCGAAGGTAGCAACCCCTTGAATGGGATCTTGAATGTACACTACTCGGTAGCCAGCAGGGATAAGAATCTCCTCCTACCATAGGAGAGCGTCCACACCCTGATAAACTCGGCTGGCGGATCATGGAGAACAAGACTTCTTGCGTACTCTCACACATCACTGCTTTAACTTGAGCCGCACTCAAGTGACCTTGAGCGATCCCTTGATGCAGCAGCTGGCATTCCCAAAGTTGGGTGATAGCTAGTTGGTCGTTTTCAACTTTCCAATCCGGACAGTGGTGTTTCAAAGCTCGTTGCCAACGTCGGACTCGATGAGTTTCCCCAACGGCATAAACTAATTGACCGAGGAAAAAGCAAAGTCGCCATTGAGGAGTCCTGTAACCGACAATCAACTCTCCGGTAGCTTGCTTCTGGTTAATAGCAACGATCTGCCGCTCTAGCTTTGTCAATCCTGAATATATCGGCAATGTCTGCATAAACACCAAATCGCCAAGTGCTTTTTCGGGAGACTCCTATATCAGCCTAAAGGCAGATGCAAAGTATCCAAAAGGGTATAGTTAGTGATTTTATTGGTGGCGTTTGATGAAAGCTTAGGTAAAGTCACCGTTAGTAGATGTGTAAGGGAAAGGAAAAAGGCAAAAAAAAGAATTCTTTTTTTTGCCTTTTAGTTGCCAATCCCTTTATTTCTGGTGACGGACTTCGATAACTGTGTGGACATTGCCACGGGGAGTAAAATCACCTTTGATCGTTACTTCTAGGGGATCGCAGGCGGCTACAAAGTCATCGAGAATTTGATTTACGGATTCTTCGTGGGAGATGTAGCGATCGCGGTAACTATTTATATACAGTTTGATCGCCTTCAGTTCTACCACCCGCTCATTAGGTACATAAGTAACGTGGATGGTGGCAAAGTCAGGATACCCAGAAAAAGGACACTTACACGTAAACTCTGGCAATGTGATGTGAATGTCGTAGCGGCGTCCGACTCGCGGATTGGGGAACGTAATTAATTGTCCCTCGGCAATCTCGCGTTCGCCATATTTCATTTCTGGCGGTGTCTCAGGCGATGGTTGTTGTTGAATTGGCGATTTACTCATCAGTAGTTGTTAGCGAGCGTTGGTCATTGGTTATTGGTCATTAGCCTTTTAAAACAAGCTAATGACTAATAACTAAAAACTCAAAAAATATCTCTGGAAGTAGAAGAGTCTTTACCAAAAGATTCCCAGTCAGGACAATTTTTATCTTCCCAACCATAAGGGTGCATCCCGCAGACTAATAAGTTACCGCTGTAAACTTGACCGTGGTAATTACGGCAACCAATACAAGCCGGGTGTTTGTGTGCTGTGGGTTCAACTGTATCCACTATATAAGTGAAAGACTGATCTGTCTCGTTGACTATTTCTTCAAAGTCTAAATAAATCTCTGCCAGTGGTTCAAATATTTCCTGCAAACACTGGTCGATATCTGTTCCGATGACGCTTTGCACGTTTTCGGCAACTTCATCTACTAATTCTGTTATGCCAATGAAGAATTGCTCTACTTCATAAGCCACTGCTTCCAGCATCTCGAAAAAATCTTTTTGCAAGTCTTCCATTTTGAATACTCAGCACAAGAGCATTAATTTTTACCAGCTACGCAGCCGGAGCCAACCGAATCAATCAGCAATCGTTGATTTTAATAGCGCGATGCCAATTATTCGCCTAGATGCGTAGCCGCGCATCCGTTGCCTCGCGCTTCTTTTTGTTGCTGGACTAATCGCGCCTCAGCCGCCGCAGTTCATCCTGTAGTGCTTGCACCTGTTGGCGCATAGTATCTACGTCCTGAGTTCCCGCCGATTTTGGCTCTTCATCCTCTGTGAGAATTTCAATCCGGCGCGGCTCTCCAGGGGTACTGCTGCTGCTGCTGTTTTGCTCAACGGTTGGCTGCTGGGCTTGTTTCATCATATCATCGACAAAACGACGGGCTTCGTCTGTTGTCATCTCGCCCTTTGCCACCATTTCGTCTGCCAGCTTTTGTGCTTGCGATCGCAAGCCCCCTAATGTCTCTCCGGCTTGCTCACCCGCTGAGGCAGCTAAACCTACTCCCAGGTAGAACGCTTTTTTAACAATATCTCCAAAACCAGGCATCGCAACCAGTCGCTCCTTGAAGAATCTGCAAGTATCTGCTGATTCCAGCATAAGCGTGAAACCAGGGAACTGCCCACCAATCTCCAGACTAAGCACTGGTGTTTCGGCACCGTTTCGGTGTGACCCGGATTCCACGCCTATCGCAAGCATCCCGTGTTGCTGCTACCTTCCGGTCCTGACAAGGTTTGGGCGTTGCGATCGCATGGGTCCGGATCGTTTACAGCATAACATCATTTGCCGACAAGTGGAAAGCAATTTTATTGAACAACCACTCGCCATTCATAGAGTTCGTACTTGACACAGCCGTTTTGCACCAGCGGATCTTGAGCTACAATGGCTTGCGCTTCTTCCATTGAGGATGCTTCAAATAGCATCATGCCACCTCGTTTCTGTATCCAGTAACCGCTACGTGCTTGGTGTCCTTTGGCAATCAAATCCTGAATATAGGCTTTGTGCGCTGGTACAGATTTATCAAAGGTTGGTTTGTCTACTATGCCTTCTTCAATCTTTACAAACCAGGGCATCCACTTTCTTCCCTTGTATATCTATATATATGTAAAGTAACTTACACCTAAAAAATTCCTTGGACAAAACAAAAAACCGCTTTTTTGTCGCTCTCTTGCCGCCGCAGGAGATTCAGGACTACGTTACTGAAATTAAGCAGCACTTTGCTAGCGTCTATGCAAGCAGTGGAGCACTGAAGTCTCCCCCGCATATTACTCTGCAACCACCTTTTGAATGGTCGGTGGAGGCGGTGCCATCTTTGGAAGAGTCCTTGAAGACGTTTGCCCTTCGTCACTCACCGATTCCCATTATCCTATCAGGGTTTGGAGCCTTTCCACCCCGCGTTATCTATATCAATGTCATCAAAACGCCAGAACTTATAGCTTTACAAGCCGATTTAAGAGCTTATTTGGAGGAAAACTTGGGAATTGCAGATTTATCCCAGAAGCGTCCTTTTGCTCCTCACATGACTATAGCCTTTAGAGACTTGACGCGGCAAAATTTTTATGCAGCGTGGGCAGAATTTCAGCCCCAAACTTTGGATTTTAAGTTCACGCTTTCCCATCTTACGCTGCTGATTTATACAGGTCAGCGTTGGAATATTCACTCTTCGTTACCTTTCTTGAGTGCCTGAACTGCAACTGGCAAAAGATTTTTGACGGTGGTAGTTTTTGGAAGAGATGGGAGCGCCAGCTTCTGGAAGTGTCCTAGTTCCAGCGACAAAGCGTGCTTTTACGTGAAAATACTTAGTCTTAACAAAAACTTTAAATCTACCTTGGTTCATAATGCTGAACATATTTAACCTGCCTCAGGGTAGAGGCGCTGATGGCTTGTCGGATTGTAGTGTGGGAATGTAACTGTGTCCAAGCAAGTATAATTGCTGAGTGAGAGGGGTCAATGCAAAAAGTTAATGTATTGAATGTATCCATTGACAACTTATCAAAATCAGAATTACTAGAAAAGCTGGATTCATCCGGTGGTATCGTATTTACGCCTAATGTAGATCACCTGATTAAGTTACAAAACGATAGAGATTTTTATAAGGCGTATAATATTGCCACTTACAAAGTGTGTGATAGCCAAATAGTGATGTATGCCTCCAAGTTTTTAGGCACACCTCTTAAAGAAAAGCTTTCCGGTTCGGATCTGTTTCCAGCTTTCTACACGTACAACAAAGATAACGAAAACGTTAAGATTTTCTTACTAGGGGCTGCCGAAGGCGTAGCTAGTAAAGCTCAACAACAAATTAATAATCAAGTGGGGAGAGAGATTATAATCGCTTCATATTCCCCCTCTTTTGGATTTGAAAGAAACGAAGAAGAATGTTTGAAAATTGTTGACATGATTAACAAGTCAGGCGCTACAACTTTGGCAATAGGGGTAGGTGCGCCTAAGCAAGAGAAGTGGATTTTAAAGTATAGAAATAAGTTGCCAAAAATTAAAGTATTTTTGTCAATAGGTGCTTCTCTTGACTTTGAAGCAGGCAATAAACAACGCTCTCCCAAATGGATGAGTGATGTTGGCTTAGAGTGGTTGCATAGACTTTTATCCGAGCCTCAAAGGCTATGGAAGAGATATTTAATAGACGACCTTCCCTTTTTCTGGTTGATTTTAAAACAAAAGATGAATCTTTATAAGACACCATTTAGAAAAGACAAGAACTCTATGAGGTTGGAACGCATTAAGTGGGAATAAGCTTTTGTTCCCTGCATTGTGTCTCTACAAAAATTTAACGGTAGTGGCAGACAGTGGGACTGTCTGCCACTACCGTTAATAAAATCAGAATTATTTTCAGTAATTCAGTTATTAAACATCGTCTAATGGCATCCCAAAGTTGGGTTTATCAGTCCTAGATTTAAGAACCCATCGATATACCTCAAGGGTTTGCCGAGCTTTAGCATCCCAAGTGAAATGGGTTAAAACGCGATCGCGGGCGCGTTCTCCCATTTCAGCGATAATACTGGGATCGGCAATTAAACGGCTGAGGATTTCACGGAAATGCGCCACAATTTCCGCTCTCGAACCCATTGGAACGGTGTAGCCTGTGGATTTAGTAACAAGTTCGCCGGGACCCCCATAGTCCACTACAATCGGCACCAGCCCCATCATCATTGCCTCAACTACCACAGCACCACCGAACTCACGAATGCTGGGAAACCCCAACAAGTCAGCATTAGCGAGTCGTTCTTGGACGTGGGCGTGTTCCACGTGTCCGGCTAGTTCTACACCACTTTCGATTTTCTCCTGCTTGAGGAGTGCGTTGAGCTTGGGCATATCCGGACCGTCACCGACAATCTCCACTGTCAACTCACCCGCCCGAACTAATGGTGCCGCTGCTTCGAGGAGGATATCAGCTCCTTTGTACGGTACAATACGACCGACAAAGATTACCTTGAGGGGGGGCGACGCTTGGCGAGTACGTTGCAGAGTGAACCGTTCCGGAGCGATCGCATTTTCCGGAATATACACGCACTTGTCCCGGTACTGGGCAGGAATCTGGTTCCAAGTGGAGCGGGAGCCAATGGCGATCGCACTAGCGTATTTTCGAGTAGAGCCGTATCCAGGTAGCAACTTGTACGCCCATCTGATATAAGAAAGCCACTCCTTCTCCTCGCGTCGCGTTGCCTCAAACTCCTTGGGCCAAGGCAAACCGCCATTCAGCGGTCCCAGCACAAAGGGCACTCCTACCCGGTGACACTTTTGCGCCAGCAGACTTGGGATGGTTGGGCTCAGTGGCGTGAGGCGGTGAACAATGTCGAACTTCCCATCAGTAATCTGTTGACCAAACTCGCGCCAGATTAAATGTTCAAAGTAGTAATAGGTGAAAGTAGACAAGGCAGTTACCATAGTCCAGCCTTTATTGTGGCCACCGCGCAGCAAGGAACTAAGGCGCTTGATCGGCTCATGCACCTGTCCGGTGTCAATGGCTGTGAAGTCCTTTCCTTCAACGCATCCCTCACGGACAAATGCCTCGCGGTTGTAGCTTTGGGTGGCTATATGCGCGTTACTCAGCTTAGCAATGGCTCGGCTGTGCAACCAGCCTACAAGCGGCACACTTATCCAATCAGGGTTCGCAGATTCTGCAATCAGCAATACACGGGGACGGGTCAAAGGCTCCATTACTGGTACTCGCTATCTAAAAGTAATCGGTCTGTAAGAGGCTTGTAGAGTTTTGCTGCTTTCAGAGGCACCCAAGTGAGCGATAAATTTCCTATGACAAGTTACACCTGATTCCCTAGCTTAGATTTGCTTGAGTCGTAAACTAAGTTTTATGTATTTGAAATACATTACAGTGTTTTTACATACAATGCCGAATTCTTTACACAATCTTTATATATTATACTTAATTAAAGTTTTAGAATAATGCCAAGATGATGGAATAACATAGTCGGCAACTGCTACCGTCAACTGAAAACACGTAAGTATATAGAATTAAGCAAATAATTTAACTACCATCGATTTCATAAATAAGGGATTTCAGAACTAAAAAGCGGTGAGAAAATAAAATGAAGCTGATTTTAAAGACTTTTGCATCCCTACTCTCAGCGTTAGTTTTATGGGAAATTATTTTATCAAATTCAGTAGTAAAAAATTCTGGATTTATCAATCATCCCGTATTAGGAAGGATTAATAAGGCAGGCATCGCTGTCCAAGGTGAAGAAGGATTTAGTAGAATAAAATTAAACAACCTGGGAATGAGGGGAGGAGATATCTCACCAAAACAAAAAAATGAACATAGAGTGCTTATTTTAGGTGACTCCTATACAAAAGCAGTTCAGGTTTCCGACAATAAAACTTACAGTTATTTACTGCAAAAAGAAATCAAGAATAAATTAAAATTAAACTTTAATACTATCAATGCTGGTAGAGACGGTGCTTCTCCAGCTTATTATATTCATTTGGCAAACTTCTATGATTCTGAAATTCAGCCAGATAGTGTAGTCATACAACTCGTAGATCAAGATTTTACAGAAGATATTTTAGATAAAGCAAAGCAATTTCATGTTGTCAAAAAAGCTAATACTTTTCAAACAGTATATGTTGATGAATTTTATAGTGACAATGCTTTCTCTCGATTATTTTTGCAAAAATTTCCGAAGCTTAGCTTTATGGTCGAATACTCAGTTTTACGAGTAGGTGGAAACAACTTTAAAAAAGCGATGGCGGCTAAACCAACTCATAATAATCCAGAGGAATCTAAAGTAGAAAAAAAACCATCGCCAGATTACGATGAGGTTATAGATTGGACACTAAAAACCCTTAAGGATAAATACCCAAATTTAGTAATTTTGTACTTACCGAGCATTGATAATTATGCTGATATAACAAATGAAAAACCAACTAAAATTGAAAGAAGTTTAAATAAACTTGCAGCAAAGAATAATATGAACTTTATAAATATGAGAGAGGATTTTCTTAACTATTATCATACATATTACAAACCTGCTCATGGATTTAACAATACAATCCTGGGAGGAAGAGGACACATCAATGAAATAGGCCACGAATTAAGTGCTAAGCGCCTGGCAAATATTTTTGAAGAGAGGATACTAAAATGATATTTTCAAGCGTGGAATTCTTAGTATTTTTTGTCATAGTCCTATTCTTAATGATACTTGTTAAATCAAGTCGCATTAAACGAGGAATTCTTCTGGTAGCAAGTTACTATTTTTATGCTTATTGGGACTACAGATTTGCCTTGTTAATGTTTGGTATGACTTATTTCAACTATTATGCAGGGTTGAAAATGGAATCTAGCCAAACCCCAAAAAGTAAAAAAGACTGGCTAATAATAAGTTTAGTATTCAACTTGGGGGTTTTAGGTTTTTTTAAGTATTTTAATTTTTTTATTGATTCAACTAATGTATTATTAAACCCGCTTAACGTCAAACTGCCTTTTCTGAATATCCTACTTCCAGTAGGGATATCGTTCATTACCTTCGAGGTGATGAGTTATACGATTGATATTTATCGCAATATTAACAAATCAGCTAAAAGTTTTTGGGATTTTGCATTATTGGTGGCTTTCTTTCCACATTTGATAGCAGGTCCAATTTTAAAACCAAAGCAATTTCTGCCTGAGATAGAAGAAGACGTTATTATAAAACGGGAAAATTTAATATATGGGTTTCAAATATTTTTACTTGGCTTAGTCAGAAAAGTATTTATTGCTGACAGATTAGCACTTTTTGTAGATCCGGTTTTTCAAAGTCCGCAAGCTTATAGTTCGATGACACTTTGGTTTGCTGTCATAGCTTACGCTATTCAAATTTATTGCGATTTTTGTGGTTACACAGATATGGCCATTGGAGTGGCAAAATGTTTAGGTTTTGACATTCCAAAAAACTTTGACGTTCCCTACATTTCTCGAAGCGTAACGGAATTCTGGCGCAGATGGCATATCTCTCTTTCTACTTGGTTAAGAGACTATTTGTACATTCCACTAGGTGGAAATCGGAAAGGAAAGCAAAGACAGTATTTTAACCTTTTCGTTACCATGTTACTAGGCGGATTGTGGCATGGAGCTAGTTGGAATTTTGTTGCCTGGGGTGGGTTGCACGGCATAGGCTTGGCGATTCACAAGATGTATATGGAGGGCGTACAAAAAGAAACCAAGATAAGCAACCAAGGTGAATTAGATGTGAAACGCCCACTTTTAGGATCGGCTGAACAGTTAGCTACTTTGGGATTTTTTAGACCCAGCTACTTAACATCATATTTATACAACGTTTTAGCTTGGTTTGTAACCTTTACCTTTGTATGCGTGACCTGGGTTTTCTTTAGATCAACAGATTTCTCCATTTCATTACTCATTCTTCAAAAAATGTTTTTTCTGGCAAATCCAGCAGGAATCCCGTGGTATTCAAATTCTTTAATTATGACTATTCCTGCTTTAATTGTTTGCGATTATGTAGGAAACCAATTAAATAAAGGCGTTAAACTAAAACTAAATAGATTTAGAGAGCTGTTTGTGGTATTTTTTATCGTATTGGGCTTAATTTTCTTAGCCCCTCAAAATCCTTCTCCCTTCATTTACTTCCAATTTTAAATTCTCCGGATGGGGTAGTTTTCGCTGCCCTCCTGCTCAAAAATAACTTTGAGGGGGCGCGATATCTAAGAAAATTCTTACAGCGGGAATTGGCGAGGAGCGCGATCGCGTTTTTCACACTATATAGAACCCATTTGACATCTAAGTTTGATATCTAAGAAGGTGCTGCAAGCCTCTTAATCATCAAGCGAATAAAACAAAGATTAACCTTGGCAGTCGCATTAGTTAAAGTTCT
>NZ_JACJOY010000048.1:0-13402 GCF_014695815.1 Trichocoleus sp. FACHB-6 | reverse complement strand
AATTACTGGGGTAAGCTTTACTCATAACGCTCTCTCAGTGCTGTGTACTACATATTCGCAGCTTACACTGAGTGAGCTTTTTTGCTATCTAACCGACTTTTAAAACATCCTCTTAGATATAGAGTTATATCAGCACGGCAGTTCTTTACCGGAAGGAAAAAAAGACTTTGAATTTAAGAAGAAGCCCGAGTTAGGATTAGCTTTAATTGACCGAAGCTTAGAGCGAGGATACCGACCGGGCATCGTACTGATTGATGCTGGTTATGGAAATAACACGACCTTTCTTCTTGAACTGGAAAAAAGGAAACTCAAGTATATAGGAGGAATTGCTAAAAATCGTAAGGTAATTATTGGTGCTGAAGGGGGAGATTTTGAAGAAATACGTTTAGATAATTTAGCTAAATCAAGACCTAGCAAAGATTTCACCCCTGTCCAGCTCAATTTAGAGAAAAAAAAGACTGTATGGGTGGCATCTATTGAAGTTGAACTATCACGCCTCGAAGGGAAGAGAACAATTGCTATCGTCATGAATGCCTCAACCTTTGATGAAGCCAGTGATGTTGATTATTTTATTACCAATGTTGACGGCTCAACAGCGACATCTGAATGGATAGTAACCACCTATTCTCAAAGGAATTGGGTAGAAGTTTTTTACCGAGAAGCTAAAGGATGGTTAGGACTTAAGGAATATCAAGTTAGAGACAAACGCAGTCTCTTGAGACATTTCATTCTAGTTTTCTGTGCCTATACTTTTATTTTATGGCACAGGTTAACAGGAGGACTCAGACGCAGGTGGGCTTCCAAACCTTTGAACACCTTTCCTGAAGCTTTAGAGGCATTTCGTACAGCAATGTCTTTTCGTTTTATAGAGTGGTTGAACCAGAATCGTGACGTATTCTTAGCTTATAAAGCTAGTTTGGGCTTTGTTTGGGCTTGATATTTGTTTAAGTCCCACTAGCGTCCTCAGCGCCTCTGTGTTTCAATAAAAACCCCCTGACCTTTCTCACAGATCAGAGGGAAATTTATAGCCCGCGCAGGCGGGCTATGTTTGCGTAGCCGCGAATTATATTCGCCAGGTTTTCTTAGCGGGTAGAAGTACTACCGAGATAAGAAGGCGACATATCAGACCAGGACTGTTTCACCAAGTCAGCAGCAGCCTTCACACTACCCAGATAGTTACCAGCAGGTAGAGACGGATAGCGGTTGTAAGGCACCACATCCTCGCCGAAGTAACGAGCGTACTCAGGACTATCCACCATTGCTTCTACAGCCGCCTTCAAGCCGCCATCAGCCAGCAGCTTGTTATACTGCTGGATCTCGCCTTGGGTAGCTGGTGCGCGTCCCAAGAGATGCCGGAAGAGGAACTCAATCACCTTGGTATTGGGATAAGGCGTATAGAAACGACGGCGGTAGATTTCGGAACTTGCCAGAGTCTTGACAAACTCGCGCACGGAGATATCCCCATTGCGGAGTTTGCTATCCAGCTCCGAACGCCGCAATTCACCAGGAACCTGACCGCTGAAGATGTCCATCACTTGACAGTAGATGGCATTGATAACTTGTACAGTTTCCACCTGGCTCATGCCTGGGTTCATCCGGTAAATCCGTGCAGGTTTGCGCCGCGTTGTACCAACACCAACCTCAACAGATTGCCCGTCACCGTTGGTAAAGGAACGACCCAACTCGATAAACTTGGGCTTGCTCATGTCCATCTTACGAGCAGCCGCAGCCATGTCAGCGATCGCTTTGCCCGTGAGCGGCATCTTCGACGCATCCATCCGTGGCTTGACTGGCTCAAAGCTGGGAACCACCAAGTCATTATTCTGCTTGGTCAACTGGTTGTACAGCTTCTCAGTATTCGGGAAGTTTGCCGCCGGCAGAGTCGGGAAGCGGTTGTAAGGCACCGTATCCTCACCGAACGCCTGGGCATACTCTACGGTATTCACCATCGCGCCTACAAAGCCCCGGATGCCCTGAGAGGCGAGAATTTGGTTGTACTTGCGAATCTCAACTTGGTCTAGCGGCGCACGTCCCAAGAAGTGCTTTGTCCCCAGCTCAATCACCTTGGTGTTCGGATAGGGGGCGTAGAACTCCTTGATGTAAAGTTCTGAACCTCCCAACGCCTCAATGAATTCCTTGAGGTTGATTTCACCATTCCGCAGCTTGCTTTCCAAGTCGCTGAATTGGTTCTTCACGACATAAGGTTCAATATCGCGCTCGAAAATCTGGCGATAAGCAGCCCGGATGACATTTTGCACCAGCGCCTTATCTTCGGTTTCCGTCAGCTTGAAGACCTTAGTTTGTTCGCGCTTCTTGGTAACACCTTGGTTGATACGGAACTGAATATCGGGTTCCGTCCGCATTTGTGTAACTTGACCCAGTTCCACAAAACGGGGGGTTTCTTCCTTCTCAACTTTGAGTCCGGTGTCGGTAATGCTGCCCACGCGGAGACTACGCAAGCTTACCCCAGCCGGTGTCAGATAACGCTCGTAAGGAACTGTATCTTCCCCAAACGATTCGTTGTATTCTGGGCTGTCGATAATTGCGTCAACTAAGGCGTAGAAGCCTTTCTTAGCGCAGATATCGAAATACTTGTTAATTTCTTGCCGTCCGTAGGTGGGACGACCCAACAGCCGCCGATGGATGTACTCAACTGACTTGGTGACATAAAGCGAAGTCCAGTACAGCTTGCGGAACAGATCCGACTTAGCCAAAACCCGGATAAACTCTCGCACGGTGGTTTCGCCGTTTTCCAGCTTGATTTCTGCCACCTTCAGGCGCTGACCTTCGTAGACATCCCGCCCAAAGACTTGCAGGTAAGCTGCCTTAATCAAGGCTTGGGTGGAGCTTTCCGAGTATTTGACACTGGAATTCTTCACATAGCGCTTCGCAGATACGCCGCCGTTGCCGCTAGGGCCTGGAAGTTGATCCAGCTTGAACACCTTGGGACCGAGTGAACCCGGATCTTTCGGACGAGCTGCTGGGTTGCTCAGTTGGTTGTCAATACCTGGGCCTTGGCGGATCAGGATGCGGCGAGTATCTTTACCAAAGGGAGCCGGACGGGTGTTGGGATTCTTCGTTTCTTTCGGGAAGATTGCCCCAAACTGAATTTCTAGCGGGTCGTTGCCGGAACCGTAGGGGTGTTGATCCGGTAGCGGGCGATCGTAAGCAGCAAAGGTGGTGAGGAACTGCGGCACCTTGCGGAAAGGCGCACTGTAGTTCAACAAATCTTGCTGCGGCCCCCAGTTACGACATTCTTGGGCTTCTTGACCCAAACCTCGGATGTAGGGGACGGTTTCTTCGCCGAAGTAGTCGGAGTATTCTTTAGAATCCACCAAGGCATCTATTAGACCTGGTAGACCTTTTTGGGAAACGATGGAGAAGTATTCTTGTACTTCTTCACGGCTGGACGGCCCACGTCCCAAAATGTGACGGAAGGCGAGTTCTAGAGCGCGACTGTTGATGTATGGCTCGAAGAAGTTTTTCCGATACAGAGGAGATTTACCTAAACGGCGAATAAACTCCTTCATGGAGATGTCGCCATTTTTCACCTTAGATTCAAGGTCAGAGATGCCTTGGCTGTACGCGCGGGTAATGTCCCGTTCAAAGACTTGCCGATAGGCAGCTTTGATGATTTCTTGTTTTTCCGAGGAGGACAAACCGGGCTTCATGGCGTATTTGGGACGCCGCTCGGCTGCGTTGAAGTAAATTTGGGGTAGTTGCAGACCTTGCTGATCGCCAGAAGGACGCTGCCGTAATTTGTTTGAGGGAGTGGGGGCTTTGAATTCGTTAATCAGAACTTCAAAGTATTGGTTGACAATACCTGACGCTTCATCATCGCGCCGGAAATAACCCAAAGCTGCTGCTCGCATTTCCTGCAAGGCGACAATTGTGGCATCGGTAGAGCAAGCGCTTTCGATGATTTCCCGCAAACCCCGCGTGTTGACAGAGATGATGTTAGGATCTCCGGCAACGATCGCGTAAGTTAGGTAGCGCAAAAACCACGATAAGTCCCGCAGCGATTTCTGCATATTGCCCGGGCCATAGCGGGCGACGTTTATCGGTCGGAAACCTGCTGGTGCGGCACCGCCGCCGCTGGCGCTAAAGAGACTCCGCAAACCTTGCAAAAAGCCGCCACTGCTTTCCACATAGGTGACATTTCCCAGCGCCATCCCTTGTTTGACATCTGGAACTGTACCCGCGATCGCCAGTTCTGGTTCGCGAGGCTTCTCCAAGAAAGCCATCGGGGAACCCCCAACGAAAATGCGGTTAGCAGCGCGGGACACAATCAGGTCGGCGTTTTGGGTGAGCGTTTGGGAAATCTCTAAACGCTTGTTTCCAGAACTGAAATAGCTTTTCAGCTCATCCAGTTCCCCCCGCCCCAAGAAGCGGTCTTGCTGTTCCGCTTGGGAAATTGTTGCAACTGGTACTGTTTGATATAGTTGCGGACGCGCAACTGAGCTTCCACCACTTGCCTTAACACTCATTGGATCTCAAAAGCTCCCTATAAAAAAATTGTCACTGCGTTAAACATGACCAGAGTGCCACTGTTGAATTATGAAGTGCCAAGGCGTGAATTTGGGCTACTGCCGCAGGTGCTTTCTGCCTGCTTATGCAGCCTTTATCCGACCGCCTTCAACATCTGGTGTTTTCATCCACCCTTGGGTAAGGGCTTCAACCGGAGAGCCTTCATTTTTAGGCAAACTAGGCTTCTGGAGAGCATCCCATCTAACCACTGCCTGGGTTTAATCAGCTCAGTTTTTAGATTAAAACTTTTCGGGCTTGCTAGATAGGTTTATTAAAAAGTGTGTAGAATTCTCTCCGTGTATTCACAGTGTCATAATACTAAATTGCGATACATTTCCTGAGAAAAAAGATAAGCTTTGTTACGTTTCCCAGTTGTCTCTACTTTGCGCCATTTTGTGATATGGAAATAAGGCAGGATATCAGCAACGCTGTTCAGCGACTCTACGATACTTACCCTTTTCCGCCAGAACCCTTGCTGGATAGTCCGCCTCCCGGCTACAACTGGCGCTGGAACTGGCTAGCTGCCTATAGCTTCTGCACGGGTCAAAAACCCCAAAAACAGGAGATCCGCATTTTGGATGCTGGATGTGGCACTGGTGTTGGAACAGAGTATCTGGTTCATCTCAATCCTACTGCACAAGTGGTGGGAATTGATTTAAGTGCAGGTGCGTTGGGGGTGGCACAAGAGCGCACTCGCCGTTCAGGGGCAAATCGCGTTGAGTTTCATCACTTGAGCCTGTACGATGCCGATCAACTCCCTGGTGAGTTCGATCTAATTAACTGTGTGGGGGTGCTGCATCATTTACCTGACCCAATCCGGGGAATTAAGTCCTTGGCGGCGAAGTTAGCGCCTGGAGGCTTGATGCACATTTTTGTCTATGCTGAGCTGGGGCGGTGGGAAATTCAGCTGATGCAACAAGCGATCGCGCTCCTCCAAGGCGACCAACGCGGCGATTACCGCGATGGCGTACAGTTGGGGCGTCAAATATTCGCCGCATTACCAGAAAATAATCGTCTTGTCAAGAGAGAGCGTGATCGCTGGTCTTTAGAAAATCAGCGGGATGAGTGCTTTGCCGATATGTATGTCCATCCCCAAGAGATTGACTACAATATCGAGACACTTTTTGAACTAATTGATGCTTCCGGGTTGGATTTTCTGGGATTTTCCAATCCTAGAAACTGGCAGTTAGAGCGACTTATAGGGAAAAATCCGGAGTTAATAAAACGAAGCGAAAATTTGAGCGATCGCGCCAAATATCGTTTGATTGAGCTATTAGATCCAGAAGTCATCACCCACTACGAGTTTTTCTTAAGCCGTCCTCCCCTACCTGCATCAGATTGGTCATCGGATGAAGCCTTGTTAAAGGCGATACCAGAGCGAAACCCGTGCATGGATGGATGGCCTAGCCGTTGCCTGTTTAACTACGATTATCAAATTATTAATTTATCAGAGGAGGAATTTCAATTTTTGCAAGCGTGCGATGAAAACTCCACCCAACAGCTAACCATGAAAGAAATTCTGGCAGATGGAAAGCTGGAGTTGGATAAAGTGCGATCGCTCCTTAGTGGGCAGTTAATTTTGCTAACACCAGCTTAAAAGCATCAGCAACTAGCACGGCCAATAGATATATAAAAAGCCTAACGACTAAAGTCAAGGGCGCACAGACAAAGCCTACCAGTGCTGGCAGGCTTTGTCTATGGAGCATCGAGGCTTCCGCCAAGAGCTATAAGGGTTCCCATCGGGAATATTTAGTTGGCTGGCCCTGGTACTTCTTCTCTTATCTGGCGTTCGGCCGGATTAGGACTTTCCTCTCTCACCTTAAAGTCATAAGTGGTTCCCGGTTCAACCTTTTCAACTGACTGCTGATTCTCCGTCTCCCTATCGACTTCCCGTTCTACTTGGTTGAGAGGTTCTGTCAAGCTTTCGCCATTGTAGGGGGGAGTGCCATTGAAAAATTTGTCGATCCGGTTCGTTTGAGCCACTGCTGGGGAACCGATGAGGGCAGTGCAGCCGATGATGGCGAAGAGCCAATAAGTTCGAGATTTCATCGGATTGCTACCTCCTGTTAAACTACCTGTAGCCTACTACTCAACTAAGTTAACTAAAGTTTACAGCCCGTTACCTCTGGCGACCGACGTACCACTTGCGGGCGATCGCTTCTGTCCCAAGGTCAAGAAGCGACGGCCGGGCGAAACTAGCCTCAAAGATGAGAAAAAATGACCTTGAGCTGGAACACGCTCGCATAGAACATACTATTCCGGCTGAAAGCGGCTTAATTCTTTTTTAAGTAATGTTACCTCTGCATGGTATATTCAAAATTGCTGTGACCTGTAGTACAGGTCTATTAGCAGGACTCGCTTCTCAGCTGTTGTGAACCTGTCAAACGAATCTCAACCAACCACGTCGCCGACGCAGGAGTTCCCAGCACCCGGTTCTCCTGCCGCAGAAACAAACAACGCCATGCAAGAGTATTACCAACTACAACAACAGTTGTTGGTGATTACGGTTGCTTTTACAGGGATAATATTTATCTGTGTATGGATTTTTTATTCCCTGAACACTGCCCTAAACTATTTGATTGGGGCATCCACAGGTGTGGTTTACTTGAGAATGTTGGCTAAGGATGTTGAGCGACTAGGCGGACAAAAAAAGCGTTTAGGATCTAATCGCCTGGCGCTATTTATTGGGCTAATTGTAGCGGCAACGCAATTGCATCAGCTGCATATTCTGCCCATTTTTTTGGGATTTCTCACCTTTAAAGCCGCGCTCATCTTCTACGTGCTGAGAAGTACGCTAATGCCAGAATCTCAATAGGTCAGGCAGAAGCTCTCCTCTCAATCGCTCAATCCTCAACGAAAGTGGAAATCCCGGAAATGTTCATCGTAGATGGTTTAAGCGTCCTGAATACTTTCCATCTTGCTGCATTGGAAGTTGGCAAGCAGTTTTACTGGCAATTGGGCAATTTCAGAGTACATGGGCAGGTTTTTCTGACCTCCTGGTTTGTAATTGCCCTTCTGATTGTTGCCTCGATTGCTGCAACTCGAAACATCCAGCGAATTCCCCGCGGTATACAAAATACGATGGAGTACGCCCTGGATTTTATTCGGGATCTAGCCAAAAGCCAAATTGGTGAGAAAGAGTATCGTCCTTGGGTGCCATTTGTCGGCACTCTCTTTTTGTTCATCTTTTTGTCGAATTGGTCGGGAGCGCTCGTTCCCTGGAGGCTAATTAAGCTACCAGAGGGCGAACTAGCTGCTCCCACTAGCGACATTAATACAACAGTGGCACTTGCCCTGCTGAGTTCTTTAGCGTATTTTTATGCAGGGTTCAGCAGGAAGGGTTTAGGGTACTTCGGTAACTACATTCACCCGACACCCATCATGTTGCCCTTCAAGATTTTGGAAGATTTCACCAGACCCCTCTCGCTCAGCTTCCGTCTGTTTGGAAACATTCTGGCTGATGAGTTGGTGGTAGCGGTGTTAGTTCTCCTAGTTCCCCTGTTTGTTCCCTTGCCAGCGATGATTTTAGGTTTGTTTACCAGTGCAATTCAAGCTTTAATTTTTGCGACACTGGCAGCATCCTATATCGGGGAAGCTGTAGAGGAACATGGAGGAGAACATCACGACTGAGGCGACCAATAGCCTGTCATGATGTCAATTGGAAAAAAGTTTGGGTTGAGGATTTTGGATTTTGTTTGAAATCTAAAATCTTAAATCTAAAGTAGCAAATCGTTCTGTACTTAAAAGTAAGGAAAATCATGGATCCATTAGTTTCTGCTGCTTCTGTTTTAGCTGCTGCTCTTGCTGTTGGTTTGGCTGCAATCGGCCCTGGTATTGGTCAAGGTAATGCCGCTGGTCAAGCAGTAGAAGGTATTGCCCGTCAGCCAGAAGCTGAAGGTAAAATTCGCGGTACTCTGCTGCTCTCGTTGGCATTCATGGAAGCGCTGACCATTTACGGTCTGGTCGTTGCCCTAGTGCTGCTGTTTGCCAACCCCTTCGCGTAAATTTTGACGAGCCGCGCTCAGATAACTATTAACAATTTAAGATGAGGATTTTGATGGTAGCCATCAATTATTCAACTCTTAAATAGTTAAAGTTTTGAGCGCGGAAGCAATACGTAATTAGCTAACGCTACGCGGTAAGTTCAACTATACCCGTAGCGCCTAGAACGCAACAAATTAAAAGCTCGACCCTGTTTGAGAAGGGGGTCATAAAATTATGACACACTGGACAATTCTGCTGGCTGTTGAAACAGCCACCAAAGAAGGGGGTCTATTTGATCTTGATGCCACCCTACCCTTGATGGCTGTGCAGTTTTTAATCCTGGTGGCGGTGTTGAATGTCGTGTTCTACAAGCCACTGACGAAGGCAATTGACGAGCGCGATAACTATGTCCGCAAGAATCTACTAGAGGCACGCGAACGCCTATCGAAAGCTGAAAGCTTGACAAAGCAATACGAACAAGAACTGGCTCAAACTCGCCGTCAGTCTCAAGAAACCATTGCCGCAGCTCAAGCTGAAGCAGATAAAATTAGGGCGGGCAAAATTGCGGAAGCTCAAGCTGAAGCGACCGGAGAAAGAGAACAAGCGGCTAAGGAAATTGAGCAGCAAAAGCAAGAGGCATTCCAAAGCCTGGAGCAACAGGTAGATGCCCTCAGTCGCCAGATTCTGGAGAAACTCTTGGGACCAGAGTTAGTTAAATAGCAAGGATGAAGGATGAAGGATGAAGGATGAAAATTTACACTTCAAACTTCACACTTCAAGCTTCACACTTCAAACTTCAATAGATGGGGATCATGGGGACTTATTTATTACTGGCTACAGAGGCTATAAGAGCAGGCTCTGAATTAGCAGAGGAAGCGGGGGAAGGTGGTTTCGGGGTAAATTTCGAGATTTTAGAAACCAACCTGATCAACCTGATAATTATTTTTGTGGTGCTGTTTTACTTCGGACGGAAGTTCTTAGGAAACATCCTAAGCGAGCGCCGTGCCAAAATAGAAACAGCGATTCGGGAAGCTGAAGCTAAACAAAAAGAAGCAGCAGCATCCCTCTCCGATGCCCAGCAGAAGTTGGCTCAAGCTCAGTCCGAGGCACAGCGAATCCGAGCAGAAGCAGAAGTAAGCGCTAAGGCAGCTAGAGAAAAAATTCTAGCTCAGGCAGCTCTGGACGTGGAACGCTTGAGACAGACAAGTCTGGGAGATATCAACAACGAGAGGGAAAAAGCGATCGCCGAGTTGCGATCGCGAGTTGCCGCAATGGCGTTGCAGAGAGTCGAGTCGCAACTGACAGGTCAGTTAGACGAATCAGCTCAACAACAATTAATTGACCGTGGCATCGCCAGTGTAGGAGGTCGGTAATGAAAGGCAGTATGTTAAGCGCCGAAATTGCAGAGCCGTATGCAGAAGCGCTAATGTCCTTGGCTCAATCCCAGAACCAAGTAGATCGCTTTGGCGAAGATGTCCGCTCTTTATTGAGCCTACTAGATAGCTCCCCAGACTTACAGGAATTTCTGGGCAATCCCGTACTCAGCGCTGAAAATAAAAAAGCCGTATTGCGGCAGATTGCTGGCGACGGACTCCACCCTACCATCCTCAACTTTTTGATGCTTCTGGTGGACAGGCGACGCATCATCTTTGTCGGGGGAGTTTTGCAACACTTCCAAGCGCTTCTGAGAAAGCTGAATCAGACTGTACTAGCAGAAGTCACCTCAGCAGTAGAACTGAACGATGCCCAGCGGCAGGCTATCAGTGAAAAAGTTAAAGCCATCAGCGGAGCGCACCAAGTTGAACTCGCTACCAAACTCAATCCAGAATTAATTGGTGGTGTCATCATCAAAGTAGGTTCTCAGGTGATTGATACCAGTTTGCGAGGACAACTACGCCGCATTGGATTACGCCTGGGCCGTGCTGCCTAGCAATTGAGTTTAAAGGTTGGAAAGTTAAAAGGTTGAAAGTCTTTAAAAAGCAACCCAAAACATTCAACCCAAAACCTGCAACCTGTAACCCTCTAAACAAGAACAACTAATCATGATCAGCATCAGACCAGACGAAATTAGCAACATTATTCGGCAGCAAATTGAACAATACGACCAAGAAGTTCAGGTTTCTAACGTTGGTACAGTATTGCAAGTAGGCGACGGTATTGCCCGGATTTATGGCCTGGATAAGGTCATGGCTGGGGAGCTGGTGGAATTTGAAGACGGCAGCGTTGGCATCGCCCTGAACCTGGAAGAAGATAACGTGGGCGCAGTGCTGATGAGCGATGGTCGCCAGATTCAGGAAGGCAGCTCAGTTAAAGCCACAGGCAAGATTGCTCAGGTGCCAGTGGGAGAAGCCATGATTGGTCGGGTGGTAGACGCACTTGCTCGTCCGATTGATGGTAAAGGAGAAATTCAGACCACCGAATCTCGTCTGATTGAATCAGGCGCACCAGGAATTATTGAGCGGCGCTCAGTTTATGAACCGATGCAAACTGGGATTACCGCTATTGACGCGATGATTCCTATTGGTCGGGGTCAGAGGGAGCTAATCATTGGTGACAGACAAACTGGAAAAACTTCAATCGCGGTTGACACCATCCTCAACCAGAAAGAAGAGGACGTGATTTGCGTCTACGTCGCCATTGGTCAAAAAGCTTCTACCGTCGCCCAAGTGGTGAACGTGCTTCAGGAAAGAGGCGCAATGGACTACACCATTGTAGTAGCAGCTCAAGCCAACGACCCAGCAACTCTGCAATATCTGGCTCCCTACACGGGCGCTAGTTTGGCAGAATACTTCATGTACAAGGGCAAGGCGACGCTGATCATCTATGATGATCTCTCCAAGCAAGCCCAAGCTTATCGCCAGATGTCCCTGCTGCTGCGTCGTCCACCCGGACGGGAAGCTTATCCTGGGGATGTGTTCTATCTCCACTCCCGCCTGCTAGAGCGTGCGGCGAAGCTGAGTACAGAACTAGGTGAAGGCAGCATGACCGCGCTGCCAATTATCGAAACCCAGGCTGGTGACGTTTCCGCGTACATTCCTACCAACGTGATTTCGATTACCGATGGTCAGATTTTCTTGACCTCCGACTTATTCAACTCTGGTTTGCGTCCCGCAGTTAACCCCGGTATTTCCGTGTCGCGGGTGGGTTCGGCGGCTCAAACCAAGGCGATGAAAAAAGTGGCTGGTAAGCTGAAACTGGAGTTGGCGCAGTTTGACGACTTGCAAGCTTTTGCCCAGTTTGCCTCGGATTTGGATAAGGCAACTCAAGACCAATTGGCACGGGGTCAGCGCTTGCGGGAACTCTTGAAGCAGCCGCAATATTCTCCCCTATCTGTGGCTGAGCAAGTGGCAGTTGTGTATGCAGGTTTGAATGGCTATTTGGATGAAATTCCAGTAGATAAGGTTGCTCCTTTTGCGCGATCGCTGCGGGATTATCTGAAAACCAGCAAGCCGAAGTACATGGAAATCCTCCGCAGTCAGAAGCAGCTCAACGAAGAAGCGGAAGGCATTCTCAAAGAAGCGATCGGTGAAGCTAAGAAGACCTTCATGGCGATGGCGTAATTTGTCCAAAGCTAATAGCTAATCGCGAATGGCTAATTGTAAAAAGTAGCTATTCGCAATTAGCTATTAGCAATTAGCCATTTGCAAAGGACAACTGACAACTGACAAAACTATGGCAAATCTAAAATTTATTCGCGATCGCATTCAGTCGGTCAAAAACACCAAAAAAATCACCGAGGCAATGCGCCTAGTTGCCGCCGCCAAGGTGCGCCGCGCCCAACAACAGGTAATTGCCACCCGTCCCTTTGCTGACCGTCTGGCGCAGGTTCTCTACAATCTGCAAAACCGTTTGCGGTTTGAAGATGTGGATCTTCCCTTGCTAAAACAACGGGAAGTCGGCACCGTTGGCTTATTGGTAATTTCAGGCGATCGCGGTCTGTGCGGTGGTTACAACACCAACGTCATCCGTCGCGCCGAAAACCGCGCCAAGGAACTCAAAGCAGAAGGCTTGGACTACAAATATATATTGGTAGGGCGCAAATCCATCCAGTATTTCCAACGCCGTGAACAGCCAGTTGTAGACGGTGGCACCTACACGGGTCTCGAACAGATTCCCACAGCAGCGGAAGCCTCTCAAATTGCTGACGAACTGCTTTCCTTATTCCTAGCCGGGGAAGTCGATCGGGTTGAATTAGTCTACACCAAGTTTGTCTCTTTAATCAGCTCTCGTCCAGTGGTGCAAACCCTGCTACCGCTGACTACGCAAGGGCTAGAAGCAAGAGATGATGAAATCTTCCGCCTCACAAGTAGAGGCGGCGATTTTGAAGTAACGCGGGAAAAAGTCTCTGCCCAAGTTCGAGATTTCCCACGGGACATGATTTTCGAGCAAGATCCGGTGCAGATTCTAGATGCCCTCTTGCCGTTGTATCTGAATAACCAGTTGCTACGAGCATTGCAAGAGTCAGCTGCCAGCGAACTTGCGGCACGGATGACTGCAATGAACAACGCCAGCGACAACGCTAAAGAACTAATTGGCACCCTGACGCTAACTTACAACAAAGCGCGTCAGGCAGCAATTACCCAGGAAATCTTGGAAGTCGTCGGTGGTGCCGAGGCGCTACAAGGTTAGATTTAAGTTTCAAGTTTAATTAATAGAATGCGTCTGAGATTTATCGGACGCATTTTTTTATGGCAATTCAAGGGTTGGGTGCGATACATCCGTAGGGACATGGCATTGCCATGTCCCTACCCTTGTTGGCCCGAACGTCCGAACCGGAATATAGAACCCATTTGACATCTTTTACTATCTTGAAGTACAGTTACCGCAAAAGCCGTATCCAGCAGTCATGCCGTACTCTAGCAGCCTAACAGACGAAGAGTGGGAAATCCTT
>NZ_JACJOY010000047.1:0-52229 GCF_014695815.1 Trichocoleus sp. FACHB-6 | reverse complement strand
CAGATGTAATTTTGCTTACCCCTTCTCTTGCCGTTCTTACGGATGTGAGTGGATTGACAGTCTGGGCATTGCATCAAAACCAACCCTAATTCATCCCTCCATTATGCAACGCCCTTGTGTCGATCCCTGGTGGTGGAAAAGATGGAGAGCCGCTTGTTATCACCTATGGCGAGATGAACACCTTGGCGGACTATTACGGAAATCTCGACACGATGAAAACCGCCGATCCCAAAGTCCGTTGGACACTCATTCAAAGTGTTCGTCAAGAAACCTTCTTCCGGTTAAAGGATATTTATAACCAGTTAAAAGGCAGCCTCACAGACACAGAAAAGACAGATAAAAATGTGCAGGATGCTGAGACGATGATGGAAAACAACGAACGTGTAAATCCAAAAGTGAAGGACAAATTAAACTACAAATTTAAGGACGCAATTTTGCAAGATTACATCAGTGGTGTGCCTGGACAGATCAATTTGCTGACGGTTACTGGTTCAGGTGCTAAAGGCAATACAAATGAATATGGCGCAACCTTGGCACGAAATGCTTGTCACTTTGTACCTGAAAGTTGGCACGCTTGGGCAGGCTATCACCAACAAGCAAGGGAAGCTGCTAAAAAAGCGTGGGACTTCCAGCAAAGCGCTGAAACAGCCAAAGAAGCAGCTGCGACAATCTATGGAGTGTTGTCAAGTAGTGGTGAGGAGCAAACAGATTCTCAAGCGGAATATCACAAGAACATAGAAGAGGCAGAAAAAGCTGAACAAGCTGCTAAAGAAGCTGCGAATGAAGCACTGCTCAACAATGGTTTTGGGGATCACTATCTGCAAGATTCTTATGCTGCGGGTCACATGATCAACAAAACACAAATTATGCAATGGTTTGTTCAATGGCTTGACACTCAGTCGTGGACAATGGATTTTGCTTCAGCCGAAACATGGCATAAAATTCAACAAATTGCTTATAAACAGCCAGGTTTAGCAGCTTCAATCTACGATAAGAGCCAAGTGCAGGGAGCTGATGCGACTCAAACAACGAATCGAGCGAAAAACCCTCAAGCAGTCGAGGATATTAAAAAAGACGATTGGAAAGTTAGATTTGATGCTCTAGGCTTGCAGGTTCCAGCATCGCTTCAAACTCCCGGTAGCCCTGAAAGAACATTGATGGAATGGTGGCAAACACACGCTATGTCGAATACAGCGGCACTTGAACAAACTCAGGCAAGCCTGCTTAGCAATAGTCCTCTTAAAGACGCAACTAACCTAAACAGTGCGCTTACAAACTTAGTGAACGATAGGATTGTAAGGTTTGACAAAAAGACATTTGGGGCAGATAAATATATACTTCCCACCGAGTATATGCCGAAGGATCAAGAGAAGTTCAAGTCTGCACTGGCAGCAAGTAAGGGCGATGCAACTACGCCTGGCGATGATACACAATATCAACGTATGGCTGCCGCAGTCACCTATCAAGACTATCTTGAATTCCTGAACAATGCTTACCTCCAGAAATCAACAAACGCTCTGCATAATGTATTCTGTGAAAATGGTATAAAAGTTTACGATGGAGCGAGTAATCAGTTATTTAGGGTTTATGGTGATGATGCAATGTTTAACAAGGACAGTGCCATTGGAGTGAAACACTCAGGTGAGACGGCAAATATGTCACGGGATGCGATTCGCAACATCATTAAGCTTGGAAATGATGGCGGTATAACAACTCAGAATATCCTTACCCGTCTTCCTAATTCCGTGCAACCAGATGGAGCGTCCGCGCCTGTTGACATTGCAACTTGGCATCATCCTACAAGGCAAGACCAACTGAAGGCTTATTGTGAAAAAACTGTGTTTCCTTCAATGGGCATTGCAGACAAATTTGTTGCCCTGAAGGGTAGCGCGTCGAGTGGTATGTCAAACTTCATTAGCAAAGACAAAGAAAAAGTACATGGTTCGGAGGCTTTCTGATGAAATCCTGCGTTGTCTGCGGTGGAGGCGATCGCGCAAATCGAAAGTTAGCTGTAAGCGATCGCCTCCTATCGATTACGCTTCTTCTCGGAGTTTATCCAACACGCCCCGATCCTCTAACGTAGAGGTGTCGCCGGAGACTTCTTGACCGGAAGCGAGATTCCGCAATAACCGCCGCATAATCTTACCGGAGTGAGTTGTGAGTAAGGAATCAGTGAAGCGAATTTCACCGGGACGGGCGATCGCGCTCCTTAAATTCTAATTCAGCGTTGCGCTACTCTACTATCCACTCATCCGCTGCAAAAGCGAATCGACTTGGTTAACTTCGTAAGGCTGACGCTGTTGTGTATATAGTTTTTTGGCTTTTTCTAGGGAAGCGATCGCATCTTCCCGCTTACCTTGTTGCCACAGCGCTTGTCCCAGATTTTTTAGCGCATCAGCATAGTCAGGATTAATCGAAAGCGCCTGCTGATACTCTGCAATGGCTTCTTCCCATCGACCTTGGGTTGCTCTGACAACTCCAATAGCCTTATGAGCCACAGCATGACGAGGATTGAGGCGAATCGCTTGCTGATATATAATTACGGCTGCTTCTGATTTGCCTTGACGATAAAGTTCATTCCCTGACTGGTAATACTGACTAGCGTCATTTGGGTGCATTTCTATGAGTTTGCTAAAGACTACCTCTGCCTCAGACAATTTGTTGGCACTGTAGAGGTTACTCCATTGCTGCATTAGCTGCCGCACTTCTTCTGCCCGTTTTCGTGCTTGTTCCTCTCGCTGTCTTTGTCTCGCCTCTTCTCTCGCCTTTTGTTCCTGCCGCAATCTCTCACAATCTTGCTGTTCTAGATCCGTGCGCGGTCTGTATCGGCGCTCTCGCTCTCCCCCTCCTCCTATCTTTATAACTAGCTTGATGTCGTCACCAGTTCGGCAGGGTCTTGGAGGACGGTGATCAATAGTCCCGTCCTTGAAGACAGGAGGGTGAGGGTTAGAGAAAACTGATTGATCTATTGTTGTATCGCCTGGTAATATCGGTTCAGCCAACACTATAGGGGATATGCCGATTCCCGCAAGGATGCCTAGACTGATGCAGGTAAGCGGTTGAATAAATGCTGGCTTCAAGTGGCTTTTTAGCTTCATAAAAATCTATGCCAAAATAGTCCACCTTAAAGATAGTTTAATTGTAAAGTAGGCAATGTCTACCAACACTTTTTTTAACGCAAAGGTACGCAGTAAGGGCGGGTTTAAAATCCGCCCTTACCCCAAAGGTTCGCCAAGGAAATTCTCGGCAAAACTCTGCGTTTACCTTGACGTACCTTTGCGTTAAAAAATTACCCTTCTTCTCGGAGTTTATCCAACACGCCACGATCCTCTAGAGTAGAGGTGTCGCCGGAGACTTCTTGACCAGAAGCAAGATTCCGCAACAGTCGCCGCATAATCTTACCGGAGCGAGTTTTGGGTAAGGAGTCGGTGAAGCGAATTTCGCCGGGACGCGCGATCGCGCCGATCTCCGCGACAACGTGTTTTTTGAGTTCTTTACTCAGTTCCTCACTGGGGCTATACGTACCCTCTAAAGTAACAAAGGCTACTACTTCTTCCCCTTTGAGTTCATCCGGCTTACCCACTACCGCAGCTTCCGCAACGGCAGGGTGAGAAACTAAAGCGGATTCCACTTCCATTGTACCTAAGCGGTGTCCGGACACATTTAGCACATCGTCCACCCGTCCCATCACCCAGAAGTAACCATCCTCATCGCGTCTGGCACCATCTCCAGCAAAGTAGACGTACTGCCCATCTTTCGGGGGAATGTGTTCCCAGTAGGTGCGACGGAAGCGATCGGGGTCGCCGTAGACGGTTCGCATCATCCCAGGCCAAGGATGCTTAATTACTAGATAGCCGCCTTCGTTGTTGGGAACTGTGTTGCCTTCCAAATCCACGACATCAGCAAGGATTCCTGGGAAGGGAAGAGTCGCAGAACCAGGTTTGGTGGGAATTGCCCCAGGTAGGGGCGTAATCATAATGCCAGCAGTCTCAGTTTGCCACCAGGTATCGACAATCGGACACTTTTCACCACCAATAACGCGGTGATACCACATCCACGCTTCCGGGTTAATGGGTTCGCCTACCGTTCCCAGCAATCGCAGCGAAGAGAGATTTCTGGCGTTGGGTAAGTCTTCACCCATCTTGATGAAAGCGCGAATTGCAGTTGGTGCGGTATAAAAAACGTTGACACCGTGCTTTTCAATCACATCCCAAAAACAACCGGGATTTGAGGCACGCGGCGCACCTTCGTACATTACGGTGGTGGCACCGTTGGACAAGGGGCCATACACAATGTAGCTGTGTCCGGTAATCCAGCCTACGTCAGCGGTACACCAATAGACATCGGTATCTTGAAGGTCAAAGATCCACTTGGTGGTCATGTGGGTGTAGAGGTTATAACCAGCAGTGGTATGCACAACGCCTTTTGGTTTGCCGGTGCTGCCGCTGGTGTAGAGGATGAACAGCAAATCTTCGCTATCCATCGGTTCGGCGGGGCAATCGGCTGAAACAGTGGGCTGCATCTGATGCCACCAATGGTCTCGTCCTCCCACCTGCATATAAATTTCTTGTCCGGTGCGCTTGACAACTAGGACGTTTTGCACACTGGGGACAGCGCCATCGGCTAAAGCTTTATCAACTTGTTCCTTGAGGGGAACGATTGCATCTTTGCGCCAACCGCCGTCAGCGGTAATCACCACCTTGGCTTGTCCGTCGATTAAGCGATCGCGCAAAGCTTCGGCACTAAAACCGCCAAAAACGACGCTGTGGGCTGCACCAATTCTGGCACAAGCTAACATCGCGATCGCGGCTTCCGGAATCATCGGCATATAAATCCCGACGCGATCGCCTTTTTCTACCCCTAACTGTTTCAAAGCATTGGCAAATTGACAAACTTCCCGGTGCAACTGGGCATAAGTTAAAGTGCGCGAGTCCCCCGGTTCCCCTTCCCAAATCAAAGCGGCTTTGTTCTTGCGCCAAGTAGTTAAATGCCTATCCAAGCAGTTGTAGGAAATATTTGTTTTTCCCCCAACAAACCACTTAGCAAAAGGTGGTTGCCAATCTAACACAGTGTCCCATTTCTGGAACCAGTGCAACTCTTGATCTGCTAATTCTGCCCAAAACTTCTGCGGATCGGCTTTAGCGCGATCGCAAAGTTGCTGATACTCCTCTAAGCTCTTTATATGGGCTTTTTGTGAAAATTCAGCAGGCGGATTGAATAGGCGTTTTTCTTGCAGGATTGATTCTATCGTTGGCTGAGACATAGTTTTCGCAATTACTTCTCCAAACCATTCTGAACGCAGATTCGCCAGAAATAATTTTGAGTTTCATTAAGAAAAGCGAATCGTCTTCAGCCTAAGATAAGCGGATGGCAAAGGTGTTATCGGTGTCTTATTTACAGCCGCGCCCCAGTTACCTGTCCAAACGGCATTGGCTTACCATCTTCGGGAACATCATCAATTTCAATGCGGAAAGTGCCCTGGAAGCCACTTCCGCCGATCTCGAACTCCCAGCCACCGTCCTTTTTCTCCATCGGTTTGTCATCCGCCGAAAATCGCTCATCGGTGTGCAAGTATAGCGTCCCGTAAGGCTTCTCTTGGGTTGGCAGCAAGGCGCGGATATAGTATTGCTGGCGGAAAATCACGTTGTCTGAGAAACCGATACCAAACAGGTCGCGTTCGCCAACGTAAAAGTCTAACCGCATTACCATGTCTTTAGTGGTGATGCTCCTGTCCTTGATAATCGGTGTAGTGTCGAGGTAGCCTTCCCAGATTAGCTTGTTGTTATCTGCCCAAGGAAAGCCGAGTTTTTGATTTTCTTCCCGAAAGTCAATATTTTTGTCTTGAGGGTCAACCTCGCTAAAGGGGCCATAGCAGTTTTCCGCTTCTTTACTCTGATGGAAAAGGTCGAAGTCCACGCGACGCGGCTTGATGGAAACGCCCAGAAAAAATTCACTTTTCCCGAAGAAATCTTTACCACGGGTGACTTTCCCCTTCACAAAGCGCAAACGCGATCGCACATTTCCAAAAAAGAAGCGGGTTGCCACTTCAAACGCTTCTCGTGAAGTGATTAGCGAGTCGTCACCTCCGTGGCACTTGTGGACAAAGGTGCGTGGTGCGCCCGGAATTTGTGCCGCAGTTTGTTTGACTAAACCATCGCTGCGATTGTAGTTTGACCCATACTCACCCGCCGATGGGAATAAGCGGTTTAGTTTAGATGCGATCGCGCTGTCGTAGGTGCGGTAGTTCGTACCAACCACCGTTAGCAGTCGTTCTAGGGGAAAATATCTATGAAAATTAACGAAAGCCTCATTTTTTGCCCGGTTTTTTTGAAACTCAGGATTAAAATGCTCTATCTCTTCTTCCGCACTAATGTTGATCCAATTTTTGATAATTTGGAAAGAGATGCCTTGGTGCGGCGTGCCGAGAGTAACGACTTTGTTGATGTATTCTTCCGCTGATGAATCAGATTTCTTTATCCTGGGATAGGTGCGTTGAATTGCCTCGCGCACAATGAGTCCACCCATAGAATGGGCGATTATATTTACCTTTGTTTTGATGCTTTCTTTTTGCGCTGTAAGTTCCCGAATAAAGTCAATTAATCGAACCAAGGCTTCACCATATATGTTGAATTTCCGGTCATCTAAGTCGTAGTAACGGAAAACCCAAAGGGTATGTAAAGGGTCATTCATAGTTTCCAGCAGGTGTAGCGCCATGCCTGGATCGATAATGACTTTGTTGCCGGAAAAGTAGCCCAAATCTTTTAAACGCATGAATTTTTCCACGATATCCTTATCGGTGGAACGCTTAAGTTTCTCAGGCATCAACGGTTCATAGGAATAGGGTTTGCCATAGTACCCGACGACATTTGTAGCGTCTTGGTAGTTCCAGTTTGATTTTATGAACCGCAGAATTAGTCCTTCGTAGATGTAATTCTCACCTTGTTTTTGAGGGTAGACAGTACCGACGTTAAATCTCTGGTAGGTGTCTTTTTTCTCATCCGAAACATCGAGTCCGCCAAAACCTCGAATCAAAATTAGCGGTAGGGGACGGCGTGTGGGTTCAGACATTGTTACCTCTGCTGTGCATCGCAATTTATATAAAGCACTGTTATATACCAATTGGCGTATCAGCACTCCGGAATTGTTTGCAGATGTTAATAACAGCGATCGCTACTTCGGTAACAATTTTAATAATCCGTAATGAGTAATCAAAAGGAAAAAGTGAATAATTGTTTAAAAGAGCCTTTTGCTGCCTGCCTTTTTCTAGCGAAGCCATGCGCGTTAACGCTATAGCATATGACGAGTTATATAGCAGGCTTCGGTGCTCTCGAAAATTGAAATCGAGGCGATAAGCTAAGAGCTTTCGTTTCGCTACACACTTCTTTTTCACCAGCTATTTCAAGATATCGGCATTACCCATTCTTGAGTTGTACCATCAGGCATAGTTGCCCCTTGAAGCTGTGTTCTCAACATATCTGACGGGTGCAGTTTTGCTCCTTTTAAGTTCGCTCCACTAAAGGAAGCATCACACAAGTTGGCTCCACACAAATCGGCTTGGGCTAAGTTAGCTCCCCGAAGACAAGCATCACACAAATTTGTTTTGCGGAGATCAGCTTGAGTTAAGTTTGCGCCCTCAAGGGATGCTTGATAGAAGTTTGCTCCACGCAGATCCGCAGCAATTAAGTCGGCTGCATCTAATTTAGCACTATGCAGTCTTGCTCCTCTGAGGTTAACTCTACTCAGATTTGCATATTTCAAGTTAACTCCTTCTAAGCATAGATCGCTTAAATCTGCGTCCGCTAAGTTAGCCCCCGTAAAATCCCTTTCTCCAGCTTCATATCGCTTCACAAGTTCTTCAGCGTCTATAGCTGTAACTCGATTTTTTTTTAAAGAAGGGTTATCAGTTTCTAGATTTATATCAGATGTACCATTCGGGTTATTTTCCCGACTAATTACTTGCGGTTCTATCAATTCCAGCGATTGATGTTCTATTACTTCTTGACTTAATTCGGGGGGATTTTCAGTTTCCTGATTTATAGGTAAATTTTCAGTTTCCAGGTTTATATCGGATTCCCCATCCGAGGTATTTACCTGATTAATTAATCGCGTTTCTATCAACTCTGGCGATTGATGTTCTATTGCTTGTTGACTTAATTCGGGGGGATTTTCAGTTTCCGCATTTATATCGGATGCGCCATTCTGAATACTTTTTCCATTAATTAGTTGCGTTTCTATCAACTCCACTGGCAGATTTTTACTACCTGTAACTAGACTATTTTCTAGTGAAGAGTTGGAATCCGGATTAATTACTGGCGTTTGTGGGGAAGGGGGTAGTTGATTGAGGCGCTGATGCAGCTTGGCGATTCTTTGGGATAGTTGCGCGTTAGCGTTGCTTAAAGAAGTTATCGCATCCCGCAAACTTTCCTGCTGCTGTACCTGATTCTGCTCGTTAAACTGCTGGGTTAGAGTTGCCAATTGCTCTTTCATCGGTGCAATGGATTGCTCTAAGAAATCGAGCTGCGGTTGTAGATTCTGCATTGCCAAAACTAAATGCTCTATACCTTCAGTTTGCTGCGGATTTGGGGCATTTTGATTCAGGTTTTGCATTGCAATTTTTAATTCTTCAACCTGCTTCTCTATAAAGTCTTTTACTTTTGAAACTCTGGCGAGACTTTGGCGAGTCAGCCGATCTAACCGATAACGGTTATATATATTCAGTCCCATTAATGGAATCAGCGGTATAGCAGCCCAGATAATTTCATCAAAAATTAAGGCTACGAATGAGACGATTACAAAAAATACCAACAATCCCAATTCGACATTCTCTAGTAGATTGCGTTTGTGCCTTTTATGGCTAGGAGCCGATAAGAAGAAGTCCCTGATATTCATGTTCAGCTTAGTTAAGGGTATCTATCGGAAAGCAGCGCCAATGATGCTAAAGAACGAAAACGCGATTTGTATAATATGAAATTCTACCTCAATATGGATGGCGACACCTCTGACACACGGACTGTATTAATTAATTCAAATGGTACTATTCAATTCGAGACACGTTATCACTTTGAAGCGTCGCCGTCCGATTTCGCTGCCAGCTTAGGGCAAATTTACCAGAATTACGGCGGGAAGTACAAGCGATCGCATCCTCCATAACATTAGCCAAAACTTGCTAGACGCGATCGCTTTGCACAGTATTTCCGCTTGTTTAACCGATGAACAGCTCAGGAGCAACATGAAAGAAATCTCCTAGAACCTCAGCCTGTCTTCGGCTAATACTTCGTTTGCCATTGATAACTTCTGAAGTAACATCTGAAAATTCAAAATATACTTACTAAATCGAATTCTTTGAGCTACGCGCTTCCATTAAATGTTTGAGAGCCGTTTGAGGAGTTGAGGCGTTAAGTAGATAAGGTGGATGCGATCGCTCAGTCGTACTCGCAAACGTGAAGATGCGATCGCGCTCCACAACATTAACCAAGATCGTCCAAGTCAATATTTAACTCGCGCAGTTTCGCCGCCAGTCGTTCAGCACGCTCCTCTGCTAACCTAGCTCGTTCTTGGGCGGCCGCGGCTTCAGCTTGAGCGGTGGCGGCTTCTTGTTGGGCGGCCGCATTTTCCTCTTCGGGAGTGGGAATCATCTCTCCCGACTGTGTAAACCACCGTAACCAAATCCGGTTAACACCTTTATAAGTACCCTGCCACAAGCCAAAACTTAGCCCCAGTTCTGGAACTGGATACAGTCCCTCGTCATGTGGTGTCATAGGTTCGTAATGACCGCCAACCAAGTGAAACGGTTGCAACTCATTCGTGTAGCGACTGAAAATAATGTAATAAGGAACACGCAGAATTTGCTCGTAAACTTGCCATTTAGTCGGCGGTTTCCCTGGCTGTTGCACAGTCCGACCTAAATCTTCATCTTCTGTACTGGGGGACAATAACTCTACTATTACAAATGGGCTAACCAGTTCTTGCCATAATACATAACTCATTCGCAGGTCAAAACCTTCGTAGAGTCGGGAAACTCCTACAACGGCAAACCAATCTGGGCGTTTGTACCAGTTGGTGTGGTTAAGATTGTAGTAAATGTGTAAGTCAGTAGCAGTTAATATCTCGTCAAAGTCATAGTTAGATGGCTTGAAGGTATCATCTAAAATATCTGGCTGATAACCGTGATACTGATCTGGCAAACGCTCTTCCTCTGGATCTTCGCTTGGTAGATCGTACATCGTCGGCAATGTTTGCCGAGGCGAAAGGGGTGGATCTATTTGAGGGATTTGACGAGTGGTGTTAGTCACGACCAATATTTAATGCGTATATAGTACAGGATATCAAGCAGGATGAGAGCGGGTTATGAATCTCTACCTCGGCTTAGACTTCGGCACTTCTGGCGCACGGGCTATAGTAATTGACGCGGATGGTAATATCCATGCTGAGGCGCAATATCTTTTTGAAGCGGCGGCTGATTTAGCTGCAAGTTGGGAGAAGGCTTTATTTTCCCTGATTTCGCAAATTTCTGTGCAGGTACGAAGGGAAATAAAAGCGATCGCGCTCAACGGAACTTCTTCTACTGTAATCTTATGCGATCGCGCTGGCAATCCTGTTGTTGAACCTATCCTCTACAACGATGCGCGGGGGGTGGAAATGATGGAGAAGTTGAAGAAAATTGCCCCCCCAAATCACACAGTATTAAGCGCTACTTCCAGCCTGGCGAAACTTCTCTGGTATCTAAAAGCGCTCCCACCTGACCAAAGGGAAAACAGAAAAACTTATTTCTTGCATCAGGCGGATTGGTTGGCATTTTTGTTACATGGGAAACTAGGAATTAGCGATTATCACAATGCCTTGAAATTGGGTTACGATGTCGGAAACTTGTGTTATCCTGAATGGTTGGAAAATCTGCAATTACCAGTTTATCTTCCCAAAGTTCTTGCTCCTGATACACCTGTTGCTGAAATAAAACCTGAGATTGCTACTAACTTTGAATTCCCGAAAGATTGTGCGGTGTGTGCTGGCACAACGGATAGTATTGCGGCGTTTCTCGCCAGTGGTGCTAAGTCTCCTGGCGAAGCTAGTACCTCGCTAGGTTCTACTCTGGTGCTGAAGTTGTTGAGTCACACTCGTGTTGATGATGCGCGATACGGAATTTACAGTCATCGACTAGGAGATTTGTGGTTGGTTGGCGGTGCGTCTAATACTGGTGGTGCGGTGCTGCGAAAATTTTTTACTGATGCGGAGTTAGAAAGTCTTAGCTGTCAGATTGATGCGGAGAAAGAAAGTTTACTTGATTATTATCCGTTATTAAAAGAAGGCGATCGCTTCCCTATTAATGACCCCCATTTACCACCAAAACTAGAACCGCGTCCAGATAATCCAGTAGAATTTCTGCATGGTTTGTTGGAAAGCATTGCCCGAATTGAAGCACGGGGTTATCAATTATTACAACAGTTAGGTAGCACACAGTTGAGTGGAGTTTATACCGCTGGGGGTGGTGCGAAAAATTCTGTTTGGACTGCAATTCGTGCGCGTTATCTTCAGGTACCGATTGTTACACCGATTCATTCTGAAGCTGCTTATGGTAGTGCGCTTTTAGCTAGGGGTATAAATATGAACCGCCCAGGCGCGGAGGGCGCGGAGGAATGAACCGCGTTAGCGGATGTATATTTATAGCGTTTCTCGGTTGGGTGGAATATATTGCAGTTGTTTTGTTTTCGCAACGTTGGTAAAGACATGGCAATGCCATGTCCCTACAAATGTATTGCACCCAACCCTTGAATTGCTATAGCTACTCGACTCTTTGCAGTTTGGCAATTTTGGGATCGATGATTTTTTGCCCGACGCTTGGGAATTTGATTGCTACAGAGATTTTGTTTCCTTGTCCGAAAATGTGGGTGATGTTACCAACGCCAAAGGCTGAGTGAAGAACGCGATCGCCTACTTTCCAATTATGATTACCATTGGTTGTCGGCGTTTGGGATTTTGCCGGTGCGGTTGTGCGATTAACTTTTGTTATTCCACTTAGTAATTCTTTGGGCAACTCTTTGAGAAATTGCGAACTAACAGCAGGTTCGCGGGAACCCCATAGCCGACGTTCGCTGGCATGGGTGAGATACAATCTTTCTTGAGCGCGGGTGATGCCGACATAACACAAACGTCGTTCTTCTTCTAGTTGCGCTGGGTCGTTTAAGGTGCGCGTATGGGGTAGTAATCCCTGTTCCATTCCTACTAAAAAAACTACTGGGAATTCTAGCCCTTTGGCAGAGTGCAATGTCATCATAGAAAGGCGCGATTCTCCTTCTTTCAAATCATCTAAGTCAGAAGATAAGGAAGCATTTTGGAGGAAACTTTCTAATTTTGTGTCTTCATTTTCTTGTTCAAATTGTTGCACCGCGTTGAAAAGTTCTTGGACGTTTTCTAATCGGTTTTGCGCTTCATCGGTGCCTTGGGTTTTCAAATCCTGAATATAACCAGAATCTTCCATTATTCCCTGAACAATTTCAGATGCTGGTAGGATTTCTAGTTGGTTCTGCCAGTGGCAAATCATTTCGACAAAACGTGCGATCGCTTTGGCAGCACGTCCAGCTAATGTGTTAACTGAAGTCTCATCCTTGAGGATTTCCCACATCGACACGCCTAACTCTTGGGAAACGCCTGAGATCGCATCTAATGTAGCTTTGCCTATCCCCCGTCGTGGTGTATTAATCACTCGCTGCAAACTAACTGTATCCGCAGGGTTGACAATTAGCCGCAAATATGCAACTGCATCTTTAATTTCTTTCCGGTCGTAGAACTTCAAACCACCGACTATTGTATAAGGTACACCGCCGCGCACCAAGCATTCTTCAAAAGCGCGAGATTGAGCGTTGGTGCGATAAAGTATGGCAAAGCTACCCCAATTTAATTCGGGATTTTGGTGTTCTAGATGGCGAATTTGAGTAACGACAAATTCGGCTTCGGCAATTTCATTGTCGCCTTTGTAACAAAAAATAAGTTCGCCAGCGCCACGTGTTGCTTTCAACACTTTGTCAATGCGCTGAGTATTATTTTCAATCAGTTGATTAGCCGCTTGCAGAATATTTTCTCTGGAACGATAGTTTTCTTCCAGTTTTACCATTGTCCGGGTGTCGTCATCTGGCAAGCCGTCGCCAAAGTTATCCTGAAATTCCAGCAGAATTGTGAAATCTGCCATGCGGAAACTATAAATGGATTGATCCGCATCGCCAACTACAAAAACCGAGCGATCGCGCCAACTCCATTCGCTTTTTTCTGTCTTTCCATCTGTCACTAACAACCGAATCAAATCGTACTGAATTCGGTTAGTATCTTGATATTCATCTACTAGAATATGATGAAACTTGCGGTGCCAGTAACCCAATACTTGCTCGTTTTGCTCAAACAATTTGACTGGAACCATAATCAAATCGTCAAAATCTAGGGCGTTATTTTCTGCAAGTTTATCTTGGTAGAGACTATAAACTTGAGCAATCGTCCGCCCGCGAAAATTCGGTTGTTCAGCGGCAAACTCTTGAGGGGAAAACCCCTGATTTTTGGCGTTGCTGATGGTATAGCGCACCGAACGCGGTTCAAACTTTTTCTCATCCAAGTTTAGTTGTTTGGTGACAATCTCTTTTACCAAACTTTGAGAATCGGAATCGTCAAAAATAGAAAAGTTTCGCGTCCACTTGCGTCCTTTCTCATCCTGATATTTCTCAATATCAAAGCGGAGAATTCGGGAAAAAAGACTGTGAAAGGTACCAATCCACAAATCTTTGATGTAAAGTTTGTAAACACGCGATCGCAACCGGGTTTGTTCATCCGCAGGTAACGCTGACAACGGCTTACCGTATTGCTTCTCCGCTAACTGCGCGGCGAACAGCTTTTCCATCCGTTCCTTCATTTCCCGTGCGGCTTTATTGGTAAAAGTCACCGCCAGGATATTTTCCGGATCTACCCCGTGCTGCAAAATTAGATTAGCAATTCGATAAGTTAGCGCTCGTGTTTTGCCGCTCCCTGCGCCAGCAACGACAAGCAAGGGGCCTTCGTAATGTTCGACGGCGAGGCGTTGACTGGGGTTGAGGTGGCTAAGGAAGTTAGTAGTGGTAGTCATAGTTAGACTGGAGGGATGCGATCGCAAGTGCGCCTTTTCAGCAGACGGGTAGAGTCGCTATTGGCAAGGCTACACTATCGTATCTAAACTCGGTTAAGAACGATTTACTTTTCTAGTTTGTCGGGGTGCAATAGGCTATACACACCAAAATAGCAACGTTATCGGCACTAAACTTGTAGCAGTAGAGGAGGGAAGTGTAATGGTCGAAGATTTTAATCAGCCTAGACCCCATGATTCAGGCATAGCTCCCAAAAAGATTCTTGTGGTTGATGACGATCCTGCTATTCGGAATTTAGTTTATCGCTTTTTAGGTCAGCAAAATTATTTAATGGAATCCGCTGGAGACGGTAAGACTGCTTTGGCAAGGTTTGAACAATTCCAACCTGATTTGGTAATTCTAGATGTAATTTTGCCTGACATTATCGGCTATGAGGTTTGTCAGCAAATGAAAAAAAGCCGCACGGGTACTCTTGTCATGCTGCTGACCGGACTGGCGGATGTAGAACACCAAGTTACAGGATTAGAGTGGGCTGATGCCTATGTTACCAAGCCTTTCCATCTGCGACTACTAGAAAAACAAGTGCAGGCTCTTTTGCGTTTCCTCCAGCCTCCAGTCCATCCTGAGGAACGGAAGCGTTTCGTGTTTGAGAAATTGGTGATTGACCCGGTGAGCCGTGAGGTAACGTTTGACAATCAAATTGTATCGTTAACCGCCTTGGAATTTGATCTGCTGCATTTTTTAGCGAAGCATTCCAAGCAGGCGTTGAGTCGCAAGGATCTGATTAGAGACGTTTGGGGTCATGAATTTGTCGCAGATGAACGGGTTGTTGACGTTCACATCGGTCAAATTCGCCGGAAGCTGGAACCAAATATTAGTAAGCCGATATTTATTCATACCGTCCGGGGTTTTGGCTACAAGTTTGAGCCGCCTAGCCCCACTCAGAATAAAAATGTTCAATTAATGGGATAGTTAAGCAGGCGCGATCGCTTCTCACTGATATTGTGGTGACAGAGAGTGCGATCGCTCAAGAGAAAAACTTCTTAGCTTTTCAGATTATCCTTCTGGTGGCATCACTACTCGTTGTGCCAAACCCAGCTTTTTCAGGATTGTAATCGCCCACCAAGTCATGTCGATTTCCCACCACTGCCATCCTGCCTTCGCCACATTCGGATAAGCATGGTGATTATTGTGCCATCCTTCGCCGTAGGTAAGCAATGCTGCCCACCAAAGATTACGGGAATTGTCCTCAGAGGTGAATGTGCGGTAGCCTGTCATGTGGGTTGCCGAATTAATCAACCAAGTGCTGTGCCACAGTAAAACTGCTCGCACAAATATGCCATAAATTACAAACGACCAACCGCCAAGCAGGTAAAGTAAAAGTCCCAACGGCAGCTGAAGCAGCAAAAAGTTCTTGTTCAGCCAACGGTAAAAGGGATCGCGATCTAAATCTGGAGCTAAGCGCTTGTAAGATTCATAGTCGAAAGTTTCTCCTTGGGGATAAAACAACCACAGCATATGACTCCACCAAAATCCTCGTCGCGCAGAGTAAGGATCTTTGTCCACATCCTCTGTGTGTAGGTGGTGCATCCGGTGTCCAGCCACCCAAAAGATCGGCCCGCCTTGGAGTGCTAACGATCCGATGAAAGTAATTGCATACTCCAGAGGTTTTGGCACCTGCAAGCTGCGGTGCGTTAGCAATCGGTGATAACCCAAACAAATGCCAATGCTACCGAACAGCCAGTGTAAAAAAATCGCTACGGCCAGCGCCGACCAGGAAAAGAACCAAGGTGCTAATAATGCAAGTGCATGAAATGCACCGAAGAACGCCACATTTATCCAAGACAGGGTGCCATATTCACCCCTGTTGGGGGCCGTTTCCGTATTAGAAATCATGAAAATCCTCAAAGGTGACTAAAATCCATCAGCACCATTGAGTACAGCGCTGATTTCTGATTTGCTCTCTTCACTGGCTGTACACTTGCCGGGTCAGCAAGTTACAGTAGAAAGAAGAGATGCAAGTGCTACTTACATTACTTTAACAACTTTTTGCAGTTTGTGCAAGTAACGCTTGCATTGTATTTATGTCAACTCCGCGAAATCCCACCCGGCAACGTTTAATCGATGCCGCATTAAAGCTATTTGCCGCCCAAGGCGTGACGGAAACGACTACCAAACAGATTGCAGAATTAGCAGATGTCAATGAAGTAACCCTGTTTCGTCACTTTGGCAATAAACACGGGCTGCTGTTAGCCGTAATTCAGGAAGCTGCGGTATTTGCCCAGTTAGGTCAAACGCTGGTGCAGCAGGCGGATCAAGCCAGTAGCCTAGAACAAGCGCTCAAAGAGTATGCCGATGCTTGCTTGCAGGCGCTAGAACGAGTGCCAGAAATGGTGCGTTCGGTCGTGGGTGAAGCCGGACAGTACCCAGCCGAGAACCGCGAGGCATTGGGACGCGGCTTTACCCAAGCTAATCGCTATGTGGCGGAATACCTCAAAGCCGTTATTGATGGCGGGCAATTGCAGGCGCACCTGCCCGCCGAAAAACTTGCCAGTTTGCTCAATGGTATGTTGTTAGGATATGCCGTGATTGAGTTCACCAGCGAATTTCACGACCTTTGGCAAGACAGGGAGGATTTTTTAGAAAATCTTGTGACTCTGTTTCTTCAAGGTGCAGTTTCGCCGAACCCGGTCACTCTTTCTCATGCAATTCAACTGGCATCTTTAGCAACTAATAAGATTGCAGATTTGCCTGCCCGACTGGTTCATAGCATTCTGCAAAAGGCTAAAAAGCAGGGTTTGCAGGAGTATGCTTTAGTTTACGTACTGTTCGGTGCCGGATTGACTCCAGCAGAGATTACTCAGTTAGAGCGATCGCATTATATTAGCGATCGCGATCAACAGTTTTTACAAATTACTAAAGGGTTGATTCGCCAAGTTCCCGTCAATCAGTGGATTATGGGGAAGCGCTATGGAACATATCAGAAAAATCCGCTAACACAATGGTTGAGAAGTCGCAAAGATACAGACTCTGCCTTGTTTATCAATGCCGCCCAACAGCCTTTAACTGAAGCCGAAGTTCGCCAACTGTGGCAGGAATTAACAACTGACTTGATTGCACCAGAAGGGCGATCGCCTACTATTGAGCAAGTTCAGCAAACCTGGTGCGTCGAAATGTTAATGCGGGGAATGAATTTAGAAGATATGCAAATTCTAACAGGTTGGGAAAATCGTCAGCTTGAGCCTTATATCCAAAAAGCTAAAGAGAAAGCAGCTTTAGAACAAGCAATTCGCTTAGATCAAAAAAGTTAATTAGCAATAGGCGGTTGAAACCGTAACTACACAAACGAAACCTGCCTACGCAGGTTACAAAACCTTTGATTTTGGGTTAGCCAAGGCAGGCGGACTTGGAATGCAATAGCCTCAGAATGGAATTATCAGGGCTTGGTTCAATTCATATTGGATAAATTTCCATCCGATTACTATTTATGGTGGTTCTGCACACGCTTTCAGATTTCATCGATGGCAACTATGCGATCGCTAACTCATCTCCTAGTTATTGGTATGAAGGGCATTGTCCTCATGGCGAGTTGCTGAGGCTACCGCGCACCCCGATGTCGGAAGCGATCGCTAGAAGTTTAATGCAACACCTTGCCAGGGATGAGAGTTATTCCCGTGAAGGCAAAATGTACGGCATATTACTAATTGAACTACCAAATGGCGAACAACGCATACTCAAAGCATTCTCCGGACTGCTGAATGGTTGCAGTGCAGTTAAAGGCTGGGTACCGCCGATTCCCGGACGAGACGAGTGTGCATTAGCCGAAGCCCGCACATTGGCTCAATTAGACGCTATGAAGCAGGAACTGATTACCCTCAAGCAACTCAAAGAACGGCAAGAGTACGAAACCCTGTATCGCCAGCAGGAGCAGCAGTTGCAAATCTTAAGTGATCGCCATCGAGATTGCAAACACCAACGACAGGAAAAACGTCAGATACTCTGCCAAACGCTGACAGGAGTTGCCCTTACTGTTGCTCTTGAACAACTCGATGAAGAAAGCCGTCGGGAGGGGATTGAGAGGCGAATACTCAAACGCCAGCAAAGTCAAGCATTGCAGCCGCTGAAGCAGTTAATTGAAACAGCCGATGCGCGTCTAAGGGAACTGAAACAACAGCGTAAACAACTGTCCCGCCAACTCCAGGCGCAGATGCACGCTGCTTACAGCCTGACTAATTTTTCTGGGCAATCTTTATCGTTGCAGCAATTGATGCCAGGAGGCTCTATGCCCACCGGGACAGGAGACTGTTGCGCCCCCAAGCTACTGCATTATGCGGCAACGCATGGGCTGAAACCGCTGGCAATGGCGGAGTTTTGGTGGGGATCGTCTCAAGACAAAATCCAGGGAGAGTTCTACGGAGCTTGTTTAGAACGCTGTCAGCCATTGATGGGGTTTCTGCTGTCAGGATTGCCTCAGATGCCCACATATAATGCGGCTATACAAACTAACCCCGCCGGCGCGGACGGGCAAATATCCAAGCCTGGGTCGGCAGATTTAGTCTGTGTAGCTGCACCCTTGAGGTTATCAGCGATTGAGACAACGCTGACGCGATCGCTACCCATTATTTATGAAGACGAATGGCTGATTGCGGTGAACAAACCCCCAGATTTACTATCGGTACCGGGGCGTTATAGCGATCGCCAAGACAGCGTTTTAGCCCGGTTGCGTAATCTGTTACCTGATGGCATGGAGATTACTGCCGCGCATCGGTTGGATCAAGAAACCTCTGGTATTCTCCTACTAGCACGCAATCGCCAAACCCATCGCCAACTAAGTTGTCAGTTTCAGCTGCGACAGGTTCACAAGGTTTATGAAGCTGTACTTTCCGGTTTAGTTACGGCTGACTCTGGCGCGATCGCACTACCCTTGTGGGGAGATCCCAATCGTCGTCCCTATCAGAAAGTCGATGAACAAGGGAAACCCAGCTTGACTCATTTCCGGGTGATGGCGAGGCAAGGATACACCAGGGTGGAGTTTATACCACTAACAGGACGCACCCATCAGATCCGAGTTCATGCTGCTGATGCCAAAGGACTTGGGATGCCTATTTTGGGCGATCGCCTCTATGGATGCCGTGCAGAGGCGAATCGGCTACATCTGCACGCCAAGGAACTTCGCTTTGAGCATCCCCAGTTAAGAGAAACTTTCCACCTACAGACAAAAACGCCATTTTGACGATGGAGCCTTTGAGAAAAGAGCCTTACCAGGAGAAAACATTTCGATTAATCCACGATGACGGAGCCTCTCTACCAGCTTTTATCATCGATTTTAAAGCTTTTATGCAGGGCAACGGTCATTCTACAGAATCAATATAGCAATCCTAAATGATTCGTGAAACCCTGTAGGGACACGGCACTGTCCCTACACCAGGGCGAATACTCGTTCACAACTTAAATAGGATTGCTATAGTAGTTTTATCAAACGAAATTGATAGAAAATTTAGTGCTAACTAGATGGCTCTAGTGATTTGTAGGCAAAAATGTTAAATCTCGATCCAAAGACTCAACCAACATTAGATGTTTAGTTTAATTATTTCTACCTGATTAATATTTCCATGCCTGCGGTAAAGTTAATCAGGCTACAACTATTTTGAACTAGAGAAAAAAGCAGTATGGAAAAAGCCACGTTTGCAGCAGGTTGTTTTTGGAAAGTAGAAGACGCTTTTCGCGCCGTTAAAGGTGTTTCCTCTACATCTGTGGGATATACAGGGGGACATTGGGCTAACCCTTGCTATTTAGACGTGTGTGCCAGGGTTACGGGTCATGCTGAAGCCGTGCAGATTGAATATAACCCAATGCAAGTTAGTTATGAGGAACTGTTGGAGGTATTCTGGAATTGTCATGATCCCACCCAGCTCAACCGACAAGGGCCAGACCGAGGTGAGCAGTACCGTTCTGTGATTTTCTTCCATAGGCCAGAGCAAGAGAAAGCTGCCACAGCTTCTAAGGAAAAGTTACAACAATCGGGCAGCTATGACAAGCAGATTGTGACGCTTCTTCAACCAGCTGGCGAGTTCTACCTAGCAGAGGAATATCATCAGCAATATTTGTCGAAAAAACGGCGAAATTTGAAAGGTTCAGAAGCCTCTTAGCTGGAAAATCAGAATAGTTAATCCCTGTTTTGACGAACTATGTAGTAAATAGCGATACTTTTCGCTTCCTAGCTATCCTCAATAGAGGCTTCACCTCTATTGCAATCCTAATTTATTTATGAACTCTCTTTTTTCTCTTACTCTGAGTCCTCTTTTACCTCAGAGGTTCGTTTAAAAAAGTAGCCTTCACAAATCAAAGAGGATTGCTATACCTTAGCCGCTTATGTCCAGTAGAGAATCTTGGCAACAGGAAAACGCTCAGCAATCTGGCTTTCAAAAAAGCGGCGGAGTTTCTTCATCGTGTCAGCGTCATAAACGTACTTAATCCCACCAAATTTATTACGCTTGACACTGCGGTTTTCTTCATTCATATCCAGCTTGTTATGAGGATACCACTGCATCAGCACCTCCTTCGATCCGGGAGTGAATCGGTGAGAAATTAGCTCAAACGTCAAGTCGCAGTCGAAATCTAAAGCAGCGCTGATATCATCAAACAAGCGAGTGTAGTGCAACTCCCAATCTTCAATTGGCATAATTGGTGCAATCACCAAACCAACCGGATAACCTCCACCTCCTTGAGATTGAGGCAAAGCTAATCGTCGCAATGCTTGCAGCCGGGAACTAACAGATGCGGTACCGCCCTCAAATTTACCGGAAATCAAAGCTGCATTCACGCTGATTCGACAACGAGTGCGACCGTTATGAGGCAAAGAAAGTAACTCAGAAACACCGTCAAACTTGGATACCCAACGTAACTGAGCATTTTCACGATTACCAAAGTAGCGAATGCACTCAGCTAAACTACCTGTAAGATGTTCAATGCCAAGCGGGTCGGTGTAGCAACTTACCTCAAACGTTGTCACCTCAGAAGGACGTTCGTAGCTAACTAAGTTATCTAAAATCTGCGGCAGGTTGGCAAATACTCGAATTACGGGTGGCCCGCTAAGGCTACCTGCTAGATAACAATATTGGCAATGGGCAGGACAACCCTCAGCAATGTGGAACTGCCAATCGGCAGAAGGTGGGATGGGACTGAGTTTGAAGCTGCTTGGAGGTGCGGTTACAACTGCCAGGGTGCGCTTAGAAATGTCGTAAGTTTCGCGCTCATTTTCCCCCCGCAGTCCGGTGAGGCGGTTGCGAGGAAGTTCTTCCACAGGTAGATTGAGCGATCGTACTCGTGATAAAATTTGCTGTCCCCAAGGTTCATCTAGAGCAGCAGGGGTGAATATAACTCGCTCTGGCATCCACAAACGCGCCTTGTGAGTGCTTGGCTCGGATAAAATAACGTCATTGGAAATCGTGGAATTAGCGATCGCAGTTGGTAAGGACAAAACCGATTCTCCACATTCAATCTATCCTTATTGTCGCTCAGTACAAACGGAACCAACAATCATACACACAGCGGATTCCACGCCATTATAGGTAGAGGTTTCCCGATGGATAAGTGCTTGTCACAAGCTACTGACGCTGATTGAAATTGGCAAGCGTACAAGCTCGCTACGAACCCATTGCAGAAGCGTTAGCCAATCAAGCTAAATCTGCTGTCACCCAAGAATCACAATCATCGATTTTGTCAGCTTTTCTTAGCTTCAAAATTTCTCTGTCACCTTTTCCGACAGGTATAGGCAGTTAAAATCTACAAAGTTGTGACTACTCCCTAGAGTCTAATGCCACGGAAAAAACAAGCACCGCAAACCCCCAATCCTTCATCAACCGCTATATTGGCGCTCTCGGAACTCCACTTTCGCACTGAGGCTTTGGAGAAAGAGCATCAATGGCTCTTGAAGCAAATTAAGCGAAAACGAACCGAACTGAACAATTTTGTTGAACAGATGCGCTCAGTGGCTACTGAAATTTTTCATCGCGGTACTCCTGCATTCAAGAAGCTAACCTCTATTGAGCAAGAAATTCATGCCCTGTTCGATGAAATCCTCAGCACCAGAAAGTTCGGGGTGCAAACTCGGCAAGATATCCTGAAAGTTTATCTCAATCTCCAGATGGCGGGGATAATTAGCTCAAAATCTCTCGAATCTGAAGATGATGCTGAATTAGACGAACTATTTGAACCCCACGATTGCGAAGATAACTCCCGCGACGATACAGATAGCTACCATCAACATCAGACCCCTGTTCCACAGGAACCCGCCAGAACTGAGGACTCTAGAAAAATTCGGCAAACCTTTTTGAAATTAGCAGAAATCTTTCACCCAGATAAGGTCGCTGACAGTGAAACTCAGATGCGCCACACGGAAATTATGAAAGAAGTTAACAGAGCCTACCAAGATGGGGATTTGGCGAGACTGCTAGAGATTGAGCAGCAATATAACGCGGGAGAGAGTCTTGATAATTTAAGTGAAGATGATTTGAGCCGAAAATGCCAAAGTCTGGAACAACATAACTTAATTTTAAAAAATCAATATGAAAACCTCAAAATGGAATTGAGATTGGTGAAAAGTACCCCAGAAGGAACGCTTGTTTCTGAATATCGGCAAGCGACACGAGCAGGAATTGACCCCTTAGCACAGATGCTGGCTCAGGTAGAGCAAGAAATGCAAATTATCGAAGAAATTCGGGATTTTGTCAAAAACTTTCGGGATAAAAAAATTACCATTAAAGACTTTCTGCGGGGGCCAGCTTGTTTAGTTAGTATGAGTCAAAGTATCCAAGAAAAAATTTTAGAGGAGATGTTCGGCATACCAATGACAAACATCCAATTCTAGTAAAAATGTCCGACGACTAAAGTCACTGGTAAACAAACAAAGCCTGTTAACGCAGACTAATATAAAATTGTTGCGTTAGCAGGCTTGGTTGTTCTAGCATCGAGGCTTATATTTGCACTTAACAGGATACTCTCGTTCCGACATAGGTATGGCTACTGTTACCGATATCGTAACCGCTAGAAGGGGATGAACCGAAGCTTTCAATCCCAGCACTATTAAGTTTCCAAAAATGTAACCTAAACTACTACTCTCCGATTCAATGCCAGATTAGGAACACGCTATCAATTGTGTTCTTAATTATGAAACTTTCTCTCTCCTCTAGTGCCTGGAATCGGTTAAAAATTGTCTTTTTAACTTTGGGTGTAGTTAGTCTAAGTGCGTGTCAAGGTGTTCCGACTGCGGATAAATTACCGAGAACCCTCACCGTCTCTGGAAAAGGAGATGTTAACATCCCCGCAACCATGACGAAAGTAAGTCTTGGCGTTCAGGTTCAGGGTAAAACTACCCAGGAGGTGCAACAGCAGGTAGCTGAAAAATCATCTGCGGTGGTGGCGTTGCTGAAGTCGCGCAAGGAAGTGGAAAAGCTGGAAACAACTGGTATCAGCCTCAACCCAGTTTATAGTTATAAAAATGGTCAGCAGAAGATAGAGGGATATTCGGGAACTAATAACGTTAGCTTTCGGATTGAAACTCAGAAAGCTGGGACGTTGTTAGATGACGCTGTTAAGGTGGGTGCAACCCAAATTAATGGTATAAGTTTAGTAGCTTCAGAAAGCGCGATCGCTCAAGCACAACAAGAAGCCATCAAGGAAGCTGCTGAAGATGCCAGAAAGCAAGCTGATGCCCTTCTCGCTGCCTTAAATCTCAACCAACGAGAAATTGTGAGCATTCAAATTAATGATGCAAATCCGCCTCTGCCATTGCAACGAGCGATCGCAACTGAGAATGCACAAGCAAGTCCTGCTAAACTAGCAGATACCCCAATTGTAGGTGGTGAACAGGAAGTACAAGCAGCCGTCACTCTGCAAATTCGTTACTAAGCTTTAGCTAAAAAAAACATCTTAGCCCCTTCCCGTTGACCAATCGGGGGTTGAGGGTGGGATTCTTCTTACCTTTTCAGGGTGCGTGCTACCCAAAGCGCGATCGCAATCCCCAGCAAAAACCAGATTGCCACAATAATAACAGCAACGCTCCAATTTGTGGGTTTATCGGATGCGATCGCATCTGCTGCTTTTTCCCGACACTCAGCCATCACCGTCGGCGGAATCATTTTCAGTACCAGCCAAATTCCCACTGGCACGATAATAATATCGTCAAGATATCCGATAATTGGGATAAAATCAGGAATCAAATCTATCGGGCTAAAGGCATAAGCAACAACGAAACCAGCCAACAACCTCGCATACCAAGGCACTCTTGTGTCCTTACAAGCTAAATAGATAGCGTAGGTTTCTTTTTTCAGTTTCTTTAGCTGTTGCTGCCATCCCTGCATTTGAGTAACTATAAATAGAGAAATTAAATAGTAATAAGGTAAAAAGTAAATTTGAATAACAAATCTACCTTTTACCTTTTCTCAACTTGATAGATTTTAGATTTTGAAGGGTTCCTCAAAATCTAAAATCCCAAATTTCCAACTATACAGAAGCCGAAAGCGGCTGACTGACTGCTTCCTTCAATAGTGCAGCCTTATCGGTGCGCTCCCAAGGTAAGTCTAAATCAGTGCGTCCAAAGTGACCGTAAGCAGCAACATCTTGGAAGAAACGACCGCCGCGTTCACCAGGAAGGTGACACAAACTGAATTTTTGGATAATTCCCGCTGGACGCAGTTCAAAATGCTGTTTCACCAATTCCAGCAACACGTCATCGTCCACCTTCCCAGTGCCGAAGGTTTCCACCATAATGCTCACGGGTCGAGCGACCCCGATAGCATAACTCAGCTGGACTTCACATTTTTCAGCTAACCCTGCCGCCACAATATTTTTAGCTGCATAGCGACAAGCATAAGCTGCACTACGGTCTACTTTTGTGGGATCTTTGCCAGAGAAAGCACCGCCGCCGTGACGGGAGTAGCCGCCGTAGGTGTCAACAATGATTTTACGACCAGTCAGACCAGAGTCTCCCTGGGGGCCACCGATGACAAATTTGCCAGTAGGATTGACCAAAAAGCGAGTTTCCTCGTCTGGCTGGATTTCCATATCGGCAAAAACGGGTAGCACCACCGTATTCCAAAGGTCTTCTTTGATTTTGGCTTGGACGGCATCTTGTTCTGTGATGTCGCCAATGGTGGCGGTGTGCTGGGTGGAAACCAGGATAGTATCAATGCCTACAGGTTTGCCATCTTCGTAGATGACAGTGACTTGAGTTTTGCCATCGGGACGCAGGTAAGGCAACTGTCCGGTTTTTCGCACCGCAGCAAGGCGGCGAGAAATACGGTGAGAAAGACTGATGGGCAATGGCATCAGTTCTGGTGTTTCGTTGCAGGCGAAGCCAAACATTAAGCCTTGGTCACCAGCACCAATGGCATCTAATTGGTCATCACTTGCTTCTTCGCGGGTTTCTTGGGCGGTAGTAACGCCTTGGGCAATGTCTGGAGATTGTTCATCCAGAGCTACTAAAACTGCACAACTGTTGGCAGAGAAGCCGTTATCGGCATCGGTGTAGCCAATGTCGGCAATTTTTTTCCGGGCAATATCAACGTAATTGACTTGCGCTTTGCTGGTGATTTCACCAGTAATTAGCACTAAGCCAGTGTTGACGACGACTTCAGCGGCGACGCGACTCTTGGGGTCTTGAGCGAGTAGCGCATCTAAAATGGTGTCGGAAATCTGATCGCAGATTTTATCAGGATGGCCTTCGGTGACAGATTCAGAGGTAAACAGGTAGCGACGAGACAACGGCAATTCCTCCCTGGGATAGTGGCTGTTGCTGACGAAGTTGGCGAGATAAGTTCAGCTATTTTAACCTGCGATCATAACCTGATTTAGACGCGATCGCTCTAAGGGTGACTATTACTGTTGGAAGATTTGCCTCAATTATGATTTTTTCACAATTGGCAATTTAGCTGGATGTAAGGCCCAGCTTCAGATGGGCTAAGGGCGCGAGTGCCTTCTCTCTCCCAAATATAAAAAAAATCTTAGCTTTGTGAATTTTTGATGAAGACTGGAGTAGTAGATTTTTTTACTTCAACAATGCCTACAGTTTTCCCGTCAACGGTTGTCACGCCCAATTTCAGCAGTGGGAGATGTTCTTCCCCAATCCAAAAGCAAACCAAGGTAGTTAGCTGTTGCTGGAACTCATCTTTATCAAACAACTGTGGACTGCAATTGATTGATTTTTTGGTCATTAGTGCCAGCGTTGTCTGATAGGGCGACTTTCAGGTTGCCATCACTAGAATTCATTAAAGCAGCGATCGCGCTGGCGACTTCTTGTGAATTATATTGCCCTACTCTGGATGCGATCACAATATCGCTCATCTGAATGAAAACTCTTGACACTGCACAGCTTACACAAAATACTCTTAGGCTCAAGCAGCAAAGTTGCCGGGTTACTAAAATGTTGCCAATATTTGGTTTTCTAAAAAGGGTATTTATCTAATTTGGTGATCTTCCAAATTCCTGAAAGCTGGGAAATAAATTCTCTCCATTTTTTAAAATATGCCGCCAGTAATATCGATGGTGTTTCCATTTGGAGTGACAATCATCCTAGAGCCATCTAAGGCTGAGATTATAGATTGAGCTTGTACTGTATTCAACATTGCTAATAATAAAAAACCTGTTAGTAACAAGGTAATTATCACAGTTACTTGAATGTAGCTGCACTATATTACATTTTCCCACGTTTTTAGCACGACATAGAAACTTATTAATTCTGTAAATATTCAGTATCTTTGTTGGGCTTCGGCGAACGCGATCGCGTACTTTTTTCTGGAAGCCCCCGAAAAAAATATACTATTACGGTAATCGTTTACGCTTTGGTAAATTAAAATAAATTAATCATGCCTCACGGTGCGACCATGACAGCTATATTACCCAAAACCCAATCCGCAGAAATATTCTACCCTAGTTCAGACGGTGAACCATTGGCAGAAACCTACGATCATCTGTACGCAATATTAACCACGTTGGAAGTTTTGAAACAATATCTAGCTCTTCGTCAAGCGACTGTGCTAGCAGACCAGTTTCTTTACTATTCGCAAGGCTTTCCTAAACTACGAGTAGCTCCCGATGTGATGGTGATTTTCGATGTGGCACCAGGGGGACGAGATAACTATAAAATATGGGAAGAAGGTCAAGTTCCAGTTGTAATTTTCGAGATAACTTCCCCCGGAACAAGACAACAAGATGAAAGTTTGAAAAAAACTTTATACGAGCAGTTGGAAGTCAAAGAATACTGGCAATTTGACCCCAGAGGCGAATGGATAGAAGAAAAGTTGCGCGGCTATCGTTTGCGAGGCGAAATTTATGAGCCAATTACAGATAATCGCAGTGAACCCTTACAATTGCGTTTAGCAGTAGAAGGGAAAATTATCGGTTTTTATCGAGAAGATACTGGGGAAAAGTTGTTGATTCCCGATGAGCTAGCGCAGGCATTACAGCAGGAAACTCAAAGACGACAGGAGGCGGAGGAACGCGCTGAACAAGCGCAGCAACAGCTTGCTGAAATGGAAAACCTACTTGCTCGTTATCGCGATCGCTTCGGGGAATTGTCTGATAACTAATCCAATTATGGCTAATTGCTCATAGCGGTTCTTCCCAACTAGCCATGATTGGATTAGCTATTACCTACAATTTGAATTTCATCAAGTTGCGAAATTGCTACATCTGCTGTTTCTAGATGCGCCGCCTCTGGTTTTCCCCAACAAATACCAATACAACCCGCAGCACCCGCTTCTCGCGCCATCTGGATATCACCCGCAGAATCTCCCACCATCAAAGTCGCACCCGGTTCTACTCCCAGTCTCTGGCAAGCTTGCAAAAATAACGCTGGATCTGGTTTACTGTAATCTTCATCGCCTCCCATCTCTAGCTGGATGTAATCGCTGAGCTGATGTCGCTTGACAAATGCTTTAACTCGTGACGTGGTGGCAGCTGAGAGAATGCCTAACTTTAAGCCAGCTAAGAAGAGAAATTGCAACACTTCCAGCGAACCGACAAACAAAGGGGAAGGCGCAGCATCTTTGAGAAATTGGTCGGATTCTTCAAACGCGCGACGAGCGATCGCTCTTGACTCCAACCACCCCCGTCCAGTTTCAGCAATATACGCGGCGGCGGCTATTTCATTTTCCAGGGAACTGCCAACAGCCATTAACCCAGTAGGATCGAGTTTATCCCCATTGATGCCAAATGCCATCAACAAGGGATCTCCAATACCGGGAATTTGGGCATCAATGATACGCGATCGCTTTTGTCCAAGGTTTCTTAAAAATGACTCGGAATCTTCCAGGGTGCCGTCTTTGTCAAAAATCACAGCCTGGATATTCTCAAATGTGACATCCTTACAGCGAATTGTTACCATTTGCCCCTCCAAATTCACAAAAAACTCCCATAAAAAAAGAGGGAATTTCCCTCTTTGGTCATTGGTCATTAGTCAGGCGTCATTAGTCAGTTGTAACAAGCAACAAACTGTTGACTACTAACAAAATTAATCTTCTTGTGTAGCTGGTTGCAGCTCATCTTCAGGAACAGCGTCCTCAATAGCAGCAGGAGCGTCGTCCTCAATAGCAGCAGGAGCGTCGTCCTCAATAGCAGCAGGAACTTCGGCATCCTCCATAGCAGAAGGAACGTCGTCCTCAATAGCAGCAGGAACTTCGGCGTCCTCCATAGCAGAAGGAACGTCATCGTCGTCGATAGCAGCAGGAACGTCATCGTCCCCAGGAGCAGCCACGGCAGTTGCACCTTGTTGCTTAGCTCGCATCTGCTCTCGATACTTAGCTGCCATTTCTTCAGCCATATCATAGACGCGATCGCGGTTCTTGATCATGTCCCCAGGCTCTGGCTCTAGCTGCTTGGTGGACAGCGAAATGCGTCCTCGTTCAGCATCCAAGTCAATGATCATCACTTTCACTTCATCATTGACATTGAAGACACTGTGTGGAGTGTCGATGTGGTCGTGGGAAATCTCCGAAATGTGCAACAGACCGCTGACACCGCCAATATCGATGAATGCACCGTAAGGCTTGATGCCTCGGACTGCACCGATAACAACTTCGCCAACTTCCAAGCGGTTCATCTTACGCTCAACCAGCGCCCGTCGATGCGATAACACCAGACGGTTGCGGTCTTCGTCTACCTCTAAAAATTTAAGCGGTAGTTCTTCTCCTACCAAATCTTCTTTAGGTTTGCGAGTGCTGATGTGAGAACCAGGGATAAAACCGCGCAAGCCTTCAATCCGCACCAGCGCACCACCTCTATTTGTCGCAAAGACAAGCGATCGCACTGTAGCGTCTTCTGTCTGCAACTGCCTTACCCGCTCCCATGCACGCATATACTCAATGCGTCGGATGGAAAGAGTTAGCTGTCCATCTTCATTCTCGTCAGTCAGAATAAAGAATTCCCGCGTCTCGTTCGACTGCAACACCTCTTCGGGAGCGTCAACACGGTTGATTGACATTTCCTGAATCGGAATATAAGCAGCTGTTTTAGCGCCAATGTCAATCAGAGCGCCCCTTGGCTCCAAACTGAACACGGTTCCGGCGACAATATCACCGGGATTAAAGTGATAGTCATATTTATCGAGTAGGGCCGCAAAATCTTCGTGAGAAAAGCCAATATCTGCTGTAGCGGTTGTTTTCTGATTGACCATGCGAATGTTTCCTGGTAGTTATCTCCGTATTAACTGTGCCTCCTGCGGATGTACGCGCACGGAAAGCCTCGTGCTGTTTACACCTACATTGCTCTCTCGCTAACCTTATTGTATGAGATTTTTAGATACGAGTGAGTGTCCAGACAGACCATTATAACCCAAAATGGACTCCCTCTAACGTTTTTATTGATTAGTTATCAGCCGAATGACTAATAACCTTGAATCTGTTCCCGTTCGGTTGAGACAGGAAACCCAACACACATGACTAATAGACTTCTTGCATTCATGGTTCTTGAAATAAATTTTAAGCTTAAAGCTTAAACCTGTTTTAACAGGTTAAAACATTTAGCCAGGAATCATGACGATGACTTTAGCTACGAAGCCCCGAACTAAAGTTCAGGGCTTTTGCAATAAGTCTAATAACTAATTTGGTACTTTGCCGCCATTTCCTCAGCCTTTTCATAGACTTTCTGAGGATTTTTCAGCATATTACCTGGTTCGGGTTCCAGTGCTTTTGTTGAAAGTGAGACGCGAACTTTCTCAACATCCATCGAAATTATCATTGCCTTTATTTCATCATCGACCTTGAAAATACTTTCAGGTTTGTGAAAGTCAGCGTGGGAAATTTCAGTAGTGCGTAGTAGGGCGTTGACTACTCCAATATTGACAAATGCACCATAAGACTTAAGTGCAAGTACTCTACCAGCAACGACTTGACCAACTTCTAGATGCTTTATCCCGTCTGGGTACAGCGTCAGTCTGTGGGAGAGAAACAAGCAATCGCGGTCTTCATCTACCTCAACGAACTTCAAAGGAAGTTCTTCTCCCACTAACTCTTCTAATGGTTTATGCCTATCCAAATAGGAACCGGGAATGAAACCACGCAACCCCTCAATCCTAACTATTACGCCAGCACGATTAGTATTATAAACTTTAGCGTACACCGTGACGTTTTCGGCTTGCATTTGACGCACCCGCTCCCAAGCCAGCTTTTTCTCTAGTTGTCGAAGGGAGAGGGAAAGCATCAAATTCCCCTCTATATCGTAGTCATTTACAACCAAGAATTCGCGGGTTTCATTTAGCTGCAAGACTTCTTCTGGAGAGCCAATCTCATTAATTGACATCTCCCGAATTGGGAGAAAAATAGCTGTTGGAGCGCCAATGTCAATCAAAGCGCCTCCCGGCTCCAAACTGATAACTTTACCAATTACGATGTCGCCCGGACTCAAGCTAGATAAATTTGAGTTCAAAAATGTTCGGCTGTAACTACCGCATATCTAATTCATACCATAGCACTTTTGTCAATAGTCAGTCACGAAGTATTCAAAAGCTATTAGGCAATTACTAATGACCAATCACCAAAGAAGCTTGGTTTTCGGTTTCATCAAACTCAAGTAATGAAAGTTGATTATTTTCGGCAGTATTTGTGACTTCGGCGGCTTCTGACTGGCGACTGCTGTAACTTTCGAGGTGATTCAAAGTATCTACAAAATCGCGGATACCTTGAAATTTCCGATAGACAGATGCAAAGCGGACATAGGCGACTTCGCTGAGAGTTTGCAGACGCTGGAGAACCAATTCACCAATTTCTTGACTGGTGACTTCTCTGATGATGCGCTGTTGTAATTCAGCTTCAATCTCATCGACCAAAACTTCTAGCTGTCCTTGAGGAATACCCGTTTTTTCGCAAGCGCGAACAATTCCCCGCACTAACTTGGAACGGTCAAAAGAGTCCCGTTGACCTCCCCGCTTAATGACGGTAATCGGAACAAATTCAATGCGTTCGTAAGTGGTGAAACGATGATTGCACTTCAAACACTCGCGCCGTCGCCGGATACTTTGTCCAGCTTCTGTGGAACGGGACTCAAGGACGCGGCTATCGGTGTGCTGACATAAAGGACATTGCATTTTTAAGAGTCCTCGCTTGCTGGGTAGATGAGCGTGAGGAAGCAATAAACTTGAATTTGAAAGAGTTAAAATACCTAAAATGGGAGAAACTGAGCCGTTGTTTGTCTTCAACTGTCGTGAAATACGACAGTTGGGACAATTGCGGCTCAGTGGATCTCCCAAATTATATTAAGTTGTGATGATCGCACTCATCAAACGCGATCGCTTACTTTTGAATCCGAGGCGGTTCGCGAAATGCGATCGCAAAGAATAGCGTACCCAATGCCAGGGCTAAAACCAAGATATAAGCAGCAGCTTCCATGTCACAATTTCCTGATTATCAGCTTTACTACCAGTCTACCAATTAAGTCAAAAGTAAAAAGGAAAAAGGCAAAAATAAAAAGAATCTTTATTTTTGCCTTTTTCCTTTTACCTTACTAGACTGCTTCCTTCTTGCGGGTACTCTTGTCACCCACTTTCTGGAACAGACCCCACTCGACCTGCTCTTCCAAATCTGCCTCGACCCCGGCAAACACGTCGCGGAACAGAGTCCGAGAACCATGCCACAAGTGACCGAAGAAGAACAACAGAGCAAATACAGCGTGTCCGAAGGTGAACCAGCCACGAGGACTGGTGCGGAACACACCGTCAGAATTCAGGGTTTCGCGGTCAAATTCAAACGGCTCACCCAATTGAGCTTTCCGAGCAAACTGCTTGACTTTGGCTGGGTCATCAAAAGTTTTCCCTGCCAAAGCGCCACCGTAGAAGGTAGCAGTTACACCAACTTGCTCAAAGCTATTTTTCGATTCTGCCCGACGGAACGGAATATCGGCGCGAAGCACACCGTCTTTATCGGTCAAAATTACTGGGAATGTTTCAAAGAAGTTGGGCAAACGACGTACTGTCAATTCCCGACCTTCTGAATCTTTGAATAGCGGATGACCTAGCCAAGTTTGAGCAATGCCATCTCCCTTATTCATTTGACCTGTGCGGAACAAGCCACCCTTAGCGGGGCTGTTACCCACATAGTCGTAGAAAGCCAGCTTCTCAGGAATTTCTGACCAAGCTTCAGTAGCATTCTTCCCTTCAGCCACAGATTCTTGAACCCGACGGTCAATTTCCTGCTGGAAATAACCGCTGTCCCACTGATAGCGAGTGGGGCCAAATAGTTCAATTGGAGTAGTGGCACTGCCGTACCACATCGTACCCGCCACCACGAAGGCGGCAAAAAATACCGCGGCAATACTGCTCGAAAGTACGGTTTCAATGTTCCCCATCCGCAGCGCTTTGTAAAGTCGCTCTGGTGGTCGAACACTTAGGTGGAACAAACCAGCGATGATGCCAACAACACCCGCCGCGATATGGTGCGCGACCACACCGCCTGCGTTGAACGGGTTAAACCCAGCAGGCCCCCATTCCGGTGCCACAGGTTGGACGCTGCCAGTTAAACCGTAGGGGTCAGAAACCCACATACCAGGGCCAAATAGCCCCGAAAGGTGGAATGCACCGAAGCCAAAGCAGAGAAGACCAGACAAGAACAGGTGAATGCCAAACATTTTTGGCAAGTCGAGAGCTGGTTCGCCAGTGCGGGGATCTCTAAAGAGTTCCAAATCCCAGTAAACCCAGTGCCAGCAGGCAGCTAGGAACAGCAGACCGGAAAGAACGATATGAGCGGCAGCAACGCCTTCAAATGACCAGAAACCAGGGTTGTTTGCTGGGCCACCAGTGATGCTCCAACCACCCCAGGATTGGGTTACACCCAAGCGGGCCATGAAGGGCATCACAAACATACCCTGCCGCCACATGGGGTTAAGTATGGGGTCGCTGGGGTCAAAAATTGCTAGTTCGTACAAAGCCATCGAACCAGCCCAGCCTGCCACGAGGGCAGTGTGCATTAGGTGTACTGCAATCAACCGTCCTGGATCATTCAGAACAACTGTATGTACTCGGTACCAGGGTAGTCCCATTGACTACGCTCCTCCTAAGATAGATTAAGTGTCTACGACGCTTCTTTTTTAATGTGCTGGATTTCGCCTTTTTTTGCCACAACCCTTGCAAAGAAACTCTTCAGCAAGATGTTGGGACAGCAGCGCCAGCTTTTGCTGAAAATGAAAGTTTATCTGGGCTACTCTTGGCGCTCTCGAAGAGCGATGTCGCTTTCCAAAAGAACCTGAGAGTTTTGCGTAATTTATGTTTTACCTCGGCAGATATGATTCAACAGTTTGTATCCTCACATCAGGTTCACGCCATCCCTAGCCCGGAAGACCGAGGTTAATTACCATTTAAAGAAGTGTAACTATTGTTAGAATCCAATGCAAGCAGGTTGGCAGTTAGAATCTCGCTGTTTATTGTACTTTTTCGGGTGCGGTGCTTCTCCCTGAACGCCTTTGCAACTAAATTACTGCGGAATCAATGCTGTGTTCAATCGCTCAATGGCATCCTCGGCGCTGATGAGGCGTTTTAACACAACTTGACCAATATTCTTAGTAGCTGAGTCAGACGAGGCATCATCTAGGGGTCTGACTTCGACCATGAGAACAGCTTCTTCCACCCGGTACAGCCATAGTTTTTCCCCTTGCTCGAAGATGCAAAGGTTCGTTTGCTGAATTTCGGGTTTTCGTCGCCAGGAATTTTCGTTCCACAAACCGCCGAACTCCCACACCCTACCTACAGTCCATCCATCAGAAAGGAAAAAATACTTCACAAATTTTCTTTTTTCTTTATATAGGCCTTCTCTTGAAAGAAACTTGTTATTTATCGTTATTTATACCATTCCGCTTTATTTTGGTGTCTGGCATGATATAACTTATAGCTTTGACGAGGTGAAAGCTAAGCATTGAAGCGATCGCCTTGAACCCCATCTAGAGATTGAAATTACCATGAAATACCACTTTTGGCACCTAGCAGCGATCGCGATCACCGTGCTAACCCGAAAATGCGATAAGTTTTAGTTATAGTTTATTGCCTGTCGCTATAGTGGAACTGAGGGTTTTAAGATAGCGATCGCTTTTCAGCTTGGCTTCGGTTGGGGAAAGCATACAACACTTAACTTAGACCATTTTCTTTAAAAGAATTGTCTAGCAAGTTGGCGTTGAGCGACTAGGCAATATATTGAAGGGAGCAGCCACTCACTCGCAGTGTTTCCATTCAATTAAATTCCAGATATTTTAGAAGCTCGCCAACTGAACACCTCAACCAATAGAGGAGTAATTCCAGGTACAATATCAATTACGTATGCCTTGTTTTCAGGGTAATCGAATGGACGAACCTTAATAACATATTTATCACCAATAGCCTCAAATTCAAGTTTGCCTCGAAAATCGCTCTTGTGTCGAAAGTTGAATGGGGCGCGGCAAATAAGCAGTTTCAAGGGGCTTTCTATTAAAAAATTTCTTAGTACAGGAAATTCTTCTGGGGAAACGTGAGTAATTAAAATATCTACTCCCCAAAGTTGATTAAGTCTTTTCTCGTATTCGGATTCAGCCATTTCGTAAGGTGAAATTTCAACAACTCCCTTGAAGGGATGAACAGTGTTAGGCACGCCGCCTATGCCACCTATACGAATACCGTCTTTTTCAAAAACGTCATTATCAATTTGGTGAAGCCGGGGCGAATTGATTGTCAAATTTCCGCTGAGAGACGGGTAATCCATATTGCCAGGAATAAAGTATAGGTGGCTATTCTCAAGTGATGCCTCTAAGTTGGCAAAAAGTTTTTTGTATCGTTGCCAAGCTATATTTTTCGCTTTTTGAAAACGATTTCCTGTTAATAGAAACATATTTTTTAATGGTTCAATAAACAGAGAATTATGAGTATCACGAAAATCGCTGTCTACCAAGTTGTTCATTCCTTCAAATATTAAATTACCGTACAACTGGTAAAAAATAGAGCCTTCTAAATTTTCGCCTGGTTCTGGAAAAATATTTAATAAGTCGCCAGCCACCAAAAAATTGATATCAGGATAAGCAGCGATGACAGCACTGATAAAATCTGGAAATCCGGGGTGTTCTAAAATGTTAGAAGCTAAAACAAACTTCATTTTACTGCTCCAGTGAGGGTTAAATTTGTCTGTTAAAACTTACAGGAGATAGACTATCCAAAGGTCATGGCGAACAGTTCATTTTTAAACGCAATTTGCAAAAATAGTATGGTTAACTTGCTGATAACCCGATATCGTAAATCATCGAGTCGTGCCAGAAAACTTCTACATTCAGACCTGTTTGGGAATGGGTTGCTGGAATGCCATGCGATCAAGACTATAACTTCGCTAGGATTGAATATATTGAATATAAGTAATTACTGCTTAGGTTGAGGAATGGCCATCAATTCGACCGTTGAATTTCAAGATGCTTTTGATGTAATTGTTGTTGGTGCCGGACACGCCGGATGCGAAGCGGCCCTCGCTACCGCACGCCTCGGCTGTCGGACGCTGCTGCTGACACTCAACCTAGACAAAATTGCTTGGCAACCTTGTAACCCAGCGGTGGGAGGGCCAGCTAAGTCACAGCTAACTCATGAAGTCGATGCGCTGGGCGGGGAAATTGGCAAAATGGCAGACCGCACTTACTTACAAAAGCGGGTGCTGAACAACTCCAGAGGCCCTGCGGTTTGGGCATTGCGGGCGCAGACCGATAAGCGGGAATATGCGGCGGTGATGAAGGGGATTGTCGAGAACCAGGAAAACTTGACAATTCGCGAAAGTATGGTCACAGATTTGGTGCTTGGTGCCAATGATGAAGTTATTGGTGTCGAGACTTACTTTGGCGTTGGGTTCCAGTGTAAGGCGGTGGTGCTGACGACTGGCACGTTTTTGGGCGGTAAAATTTGGGTTGGTAATAAGTCGATGTCAGCGGGACGGGCGGGGGAATTTGCCGCCGTTGGGTTGACGGAAACGTTGAATAAATTGGGTTTTGAAACTGGGCGACTGAAGACGGGAACCCCGGCACGAGTTGATAAGCGATCGCTAGATTATACTAATCTGGAACCCCAGCCTGGTGATGAGGAGGTGCGGTGGTTCAGCTTTGACCCGTCAGTTTGGGTGGAACGGGAGCAAATGCCTTGTTATCTTACCCGGACGACACCTGAAACTCATCGGATAATTCGGGAAAATCTGCACTTGTCGCCAGTATATGGCGGCTGGGTGGATGCCAAGGGGCCACGTTATTGTCCGAGTATTGAAGATAAGATTGTCCGCTTTGCCGATAAGGAAAGCCACCAGATTTTTATTGAACCGGAAGGGCGAGATATCCCAGAACTGTATATCCAAGGGTTTTCTACGGGGTTGCCGGAAAATTTGCAGTTACAAATGTTGCGAAGTCTCCCCGGTTTGGAAAATTGCGTGATGCTGCGTCCAGCCTATGCTGTGGAGTATGATTATTTACCCGCAACTCAGTGTTATCCCACACTAATGACAAAGAAGATTGAGGGGTTGTTCTCGGCTGGGCAAATCAACGGAACAACAGGTTATGAAGAAGCTGCTGCTCAGGGAATTGTGGCGGGAATTAATGCGGCGCGGTATGTCCAGCATCAGGAGATGATAGTTTTCCCCCGCGAACAAAGTTACATCGGTACGCTGGTTGATGACTTGTGTACCAAAGATTTACGGGAACCTTACCGGGTACTAACTTCGCGCTCTGAGTATAGATTATTACTGCGGTCGGATAATGCGGATCAGCGCCTCACGCCATTGGGAAGGGAAATTGGCTTAATTGATGATCGTCGATTCTCCTTGTTCCAAGACAAGCAAGCGAATATTGTGGCGGAGAAGGAACGGTTACACTCAACGCGGGTGAAGGAAAATGAGGAGATTGGGATCGCGATCGCATCCAACGCCGGACAAACCATCAAAGGCTCAATTACCTTAGCTGAGTTGCTGCGCCGTCCAGGTTTCCACTACGTTGACTTAGATCGCTACGGACTCGGAAACCCCAGTCTAGACCAACCGGAAAGAGAAGGCGCAGAAATTGATATCAAATACTCTGGGTATCTCCAGCGTCAGCAGTACCAAATTGACCAAGTAAGCCGTCACGCTAACCGCCAGTTGCCGCCGGATCTAGATTATGCGGCAATTGAAACTCTCTCGAAAGAGTCTCGCGAAAAGCTATCGCAGGTGAAACCCCTAACTATTGGTCAAGCGGCGCGAATTGGCGGCGTAAACCCCGCTGATATCAACGCTTTGCTGATATATCTGGAACTGCGTTCAAGACAAATGAGTTTGGCCAGGGGCCAGTAGTTCCTTGAAATGTACCCTTTGGGGTCGCCCGTTGCGGTAGGAATTCTTGGTACAGGAATTTGTTCTACCGAGAATTCCTACCCAACCTGGGAACGTTTCCATAACTAATGACTAATGACTTAATTCGCCAATTTCTAGTCACCCAATCAAAAATTGGTATAAACTTTCTAAGTTAGCCTTGGGCGAAACTGGTGAGTCAGGGAACATCTACAACTGACTGCCTTAGGGTAGGATCTCCCAATTAAAGAAATTTTTCACCAACGTAAGCGCTATTAATTGCTTTAAGGCTTATCGTTAATTCAGTCTAGGCACGAAAGTGAGCAGCAATCCATGTCTCAGGATGTCAGCAATAACCAGAGGGAATCAGAGGCATTAGCCAATTCCAGTTCTATCAAACCCTGGTCGGTTGAAGCCTATGCCGATCATTTAATGGACGATTTGTTTGCAGACATCGACCGGGTGCTGGAGGGCGGAAGCGTATCGCCTCCAGAACAGCCGTCTACAGAATACGTCTCGTTACAGCCTGTAAAAGTTCCGCAAGCAACTCTGCCCCCAACGTGGGTACCACCTCACGATCTCCTACCACCACGGCAACAAGACAATACACCGCGTAGTATTGTGCAAATGCCTGTCGCGATTGATGTCAGGGTAGAGGATGTTGAAGCCGAAGAGAGCGAAAAGAGTGGTAAGAGTCAATCTTTTGATAAATTGCTGTTCGGATTTGCCTTGGCATCGGTCTTAGTGACTGTGCTGCTATGGGCGGCTTCTCAGGATAGACTCAAGTGGCTATTTTCGCGTGAAATACCGGCTGCACAAGTAACACAAGAGGCTCAGCCTAAGGTAGATGAGCAATTTGTTAACTATATGGAGCGATCGCTCGAATCAATCGAGCGCAAGGCAGAAGCTAACAAACAAAATGCGACAAGGGCTAACGTGCCACCGACAAGTAATCTGCCGTCGGTTTCTGGTGCCCCTGGCAATGGATCTGGAGGAGCTAACCGATCCTCAGTTATGGAAAGAGTCTATATACCCATCTATCCATCGCCCTCTAGCCAGCTGGGTACATCAGGGACAGGCTTAGGGTTACAAAGTATTGCGCCCTTAGCACGTCCCCAGCTCGCTCCGGCACTGCCAATGCGTCCAATCCGTCCGGTGCCGCAAATCCTTCCTGTACCATCAGTCCGTCCGGCACTGCCAGCCCGTCCTAAACCTCAAGCCCGTCTGGTGCCGCCAGTCAGTCTGACATCGCCAATGCGTTTGACACCGCCGCCAATGCGTTTGGCAGCGCCAGCCAAGTCTGCACCACCGATGCGTCCTGCGCCTGCCCCTAAACCTCCAGTGGCTGCCACAATACCTCAACCTCAACTTCCGCCACCACCGCCGCCCTCAGCATTACCTGAACTCTCAGCCGCCACCGCACCTGCACCAGTGGCAGAGGCTATACACACGCTTGTAGGAGTTCTGGAATTGGGCAATCGCTCGGCTGCCCTATTTAGTATCAATGGCGTTACCAAGCGTCTCCAAGTGGGGGAAAATATTGGCTCTAGTGGCTGGACTTTGGTATCCGTAGACAATCAGGAAGCCATTATCCGACGCAATGGAGAAGTTCGCTCAATTTATGTAGGGCAGAAGTTTTGAATTAGTATATTGCTAATGGCTAATAGCTAATTGCAAAAGAAAAAGTGCATAATTCTTTTTTGCATGAGAGCCTGTTACAGGATTGTCTTTTTAACTGAGAAGCGTGGGAGTTTTTGCAGTGGGTCTATTTGACGATTTCAACCGATTTCTGGAAACCCGATTAGAAGAATTTTTGCGAAATAATCCCCATCTAGAGTTACAGGCGCTAGAGGAACAGCTGCGGGAACAGGAAGAAGATGCCCTACGGCTGATCGCAGACCTGAATCTGCAAGAACAGAAATTACAGGATGAAATTCTCTCAACTGCACAAGAAGTTCAGCGCTGGCATATTCGGATTGAAAAGGCAAAAGCGGCTAACAGGCTTGATTTAGCCGAGCCTGCTCAAGAGCGAGAAGCCGCTTTGCTACGTCAAGGAAATCAGCTTTGGGGACAGATGCAAGGGCTGAAACAGCGCAAAGAGCAAGCGAAGCAGCTACAGCGTCAGATCCAGCAGCGCCGACAGGAAGTTCACACTAAAGCAGTCCAAGCTGAGGCGGCGCGTGCGAATACTCAAGCTCAGCAGCGCTCAGCAACGACTGGCTGGAGTCAAAGTTACAAGGGCAATATCAAAAGCGGGCCGGACTTATTAGATGATAAATTTAAGCGTTGGGAAACGGACGATGAGCTAGATCAGCTAAAGCGAAATATTGGAAATAGGTAATGGGGGATGGGGAATGGCTTGTAACAATTAGCCATTAGCCAAAAATTATGACTTTTCCGGTTTATTTGTGGCTGGGGTCGGTGAGGATTCATCCTCATATTTTGTTTGAGTCTTTGGCTTATGCGATCGCTTTCCGTTTATTAATCAAAAATTCTCGGAAAGATTCTATCGCACCCACGCAACGCAGTTCGGTAATTGTCGGTGGCTTGGTGGGGGCGCTAGTTGGTGCGAAGCTGCTGGTTTTGCTACAGCATATTGATTTACTTTTTTCAAATTGGCAACAATTATTTTTACTTTTACTTCAGGGCAAAACTGTTGTAGGAGCGCTTTTGGGCGGACTGATTGGTGTGGAAATAACAAAAAAAATTATCGGTGTAAATCGCTCAACAGGGGATGTTTTTGTTTATCCGTTGATTGTGGGAACAGCGGTAGGACGAATTGGTTGTTTTTTGACGGGATTAAGCGATCGCACGTATGGCATTGCCACTAATTTACCTTGGGGGGTCGATTTTGGCGATCGCATTCTTCGACATCCCACTCAAATTTATGAAATTATATTTTTGTTAATTTTAATTATATTTTTAAAAATCCGCAGCCGCTACCATCGGCAAGAAGGCGATTTATTTAAGTTCTATATGGTGGCATATCTAAGTTTTCGCCTGCTAATTGATTTCCTTAAGCCAGATTTTCATCCCATCTTCGGGCTAAGTGCCATTCAGATTGCTTGTTTGCTGGGACTGTTATATTATCACCGTAGTATTCCCCAAATGTTTAATTTTAATCGTCCTGCGAATACTTGGTAGGTTAAACATTTTCTTCCAAGTTCTCTCCCCATCCACTCTAAGAACCAGAAAAAAACTCTTTAAATTATATTATATGCCTACTCGAAACTACCTTTTCTATGCCTTGACTAACAGCGTTTGCTCTAAATGTCTCGTCAAAGTCGAAGCAAAGATTATCTTTCGAGACGATTGCGTTTACTTGGTTAAACACTGTCCAACTCACGGACATCAAGAAGTTTTAATCGCCGATGATATTGAATATTACAAACAATCCCTGGAATTTATCAAGCCTGGGGATATGCCGCTCGAATTTAATACTCCAATAAAATATGGTTGCCCTTATGACTGCGGACTTTGCCCAGATCACGAACAGCATAGTTGTTTGACTTTAGTAGAAGTGACGGACAGATGCAATCTTTCCTGTCCAATTTGTTATGCCGATTCAGGTACAGAAGAGGTTTTTCAAAATTCTAATCAATATCGTCGCCACCGCAGTTTAGAGCAAATTGAAATGATGTTAGATGCGGTAGTGGCGAATGAGGGGGAACCTCAAATTGTACAAATTAGCGGAGGTGAACCAACGATTCATCCAGAGTTTTTTAAAATTCTGGATATTGCCAAAAGCAAGCCAATTCGACACTTAATGATTAATACCAATGGTGTCAGAATTGCTAAAGACCGAAATTTTTGCGATCGCTTAAGCCAATATATGCCTGGAATTGAAGTTTATCTGCAATTTGATAGCTTTGAGGCTGCGGCGTTAGAGGAGTTGCGCGGGGCAGATTTGCGAGAAGTTCGCCAGAATGCGATCGCTCACCTCAATGAGTTTAACATCTCAACAACACTGGTCGTTACCCTTAAAAAAGGGCTAAATGACGGCGAAATTGGCAAAATTATTGAATACGCCTTGCAGCAGAAATGCGTCCGGGGTGTTACCTTTCAACCAATCCAAGCAGCAGGACGTTTGGAGGGGTTTGAGCATGAACGAGATCGCTACACTCTTACAGAAGTCCGCCGTTCAATTTTACAGCAGAGTCCCTATTTTAAACCAGAAGATATTCTCCCAGTTCCTTGTCATCCAGACTGTTTAGCGATGGCTTATGCGCTAAAAGTTAAGGGCAAAGTCATACCCTTAACTGGGCTTTTTGAGCCAAATACCTTTGTGAAAATGATGCCTAATTCTGTTCTTTACGAGCAGAATGATGAGCTAAAGCGTAATATTTTTGATTTATTTTCCACTAGCCATTCACCCGCATCTTCGGCAACATCTTTAAAACAATTGCTGTGTTGTTTACCGATGTTACCTGTTCCAGAAAGTATTACCTACGAAAATATATTTCGGGTAATGATTGTACAATTTCTCGACTCTTTTAACTTCGATGTCCGTTCTGTGAAGCGTTCCTGCATTCACATTGTGCATCCTGATGGTAGGATTATTCCATTTGATACTTTTAATATGTTTTACCGCGAGGGTAGCGCTGGGCATCACTTAGTTAATAACCGTTTAGCCTGAATGTATGAAGTACCTAACTCTAGAAGCGATTATTAACATTTTTGAAACAGGAACAAACAATATTTAAAAAAAAAACAAATGCGACCAAGAAATGAAGGTTTACAGATAGTTTTAGGTTTCTTACTGCTATTGGTAATACATATTACAGTAATTGCTATAGTGGCATTAATTGCATACATAGCGGGAAGATTTGGCGATCTATATTTTTTTCAACCAATTGCGTTTATTTCAGTCTTTTACATTGGCTTATTTCAAATTTTGTATGTAATTCCACTTGTTTTTTGGCTGAAACGGCAACAACGATGGGGATTGATGAAAGGGGTGATTATCAGTGCAGTTATCACCGCTTTATTGAATGGTGGCTGCTTTTTATTGTTGTACTCAGGAACGCTGTAAATTTTAAAATTATACTAATCAGAAGTTATCACTTTGTTGACTGGCGGCTGCTTTTGATAGCATCTCTTGCTGTCTTCTCAATTTTGAAAGAAACTGATTGACGCGATCGCGTGGTTGGATTTGGCTGAGATTGGCTATTGACTGGAGATACCACTGGCGGTGTTTCGTTTTTAATTGCAGTCAGTGTAGCGTCCTCTGTCTGCTGGAACGGAAGGAGACCGCGTTTGTCCAAGTTGGATGCGATCGCTAAAAATGCCCCACCCAAAATATACACGGGTAACGGCAGCGTAAACTGTTTTGCCCATTGGTACATTTCTGCCAAGCCAAACAGCACCACAAAACTAACCAGCCACACTCTCATGCTTGTAACCCAACGCCGTATCGAAATTTCTATCTCTATTTAAACTGATATTTTGCATCATTCAAGGACAATGGGGAGCTTCAAACTCCTAATCTTCCTTACCAGGCTCAATGAACCGCCAAAATGATGTCTTCCCTGCGGTTCCCTCCATAGGCAATGGTTATCATTTTTTTAGAAAATGATAATTAAAACACTAAAAATGAATTATAACCGCTGAAACCTTGACAGACTGTGAGTTGCGTGAGTTTAATTAGCCTGCGATCGCAAAGCATCTCTTTCGGAAACTTGCTTTCTCCGTTTTAACCTAATTCCCATCATACTTAGCAACCCGACGCAACTTAAAGCTAAAGTGCCTGATGGTTCAGGAGCTTTGACTTCGGCATAATTTAGCTGGTTTCCTATTAACTTTAAACGGGTTTTGTTAGCGAAATTACGCGAATAAGTACCCTGAACAAAACCACTAAAAAGTTTTTCTCCTTCTAAACTATTATCCAGAACTTTATCCTCTAAATCAAAGCTGACGTATTGGCTTTTTTGGATACTAAAAAACTCATATGATAGATTTCTTAAACCAGCCAATAGGCTAAAAGAATCTAAGAGGACAGGCTGCTTACGGTTCGTGATATTGAACGAGGAAAAAGATATTTTTCCATCAGCACGTGCAACCTCACTGGGAGAATTATCAGTTGAGGTTAATAAAATCAAAGAGGCGTCAAAAATTCCTCAACAATTCCCGCCTGACTTTTAGCATTACCTCTGTAGATTTTACCTGTTCCGGAAGATTTGCTTAGATATGTATTAAATGAGAAAAGTGGCTCGTCCGAAAAAATTGCTTCAGCATCAGCAAAAGCATCTACTGAACCATGTTTTGCATTTGTCAGACTATCAGTATCAACTGAAGTCTTAGCAACGTCAGGATTTTGGCTGTAGTTATTAATGAATAACGTCCCCCTAGAAAAGGCAAGAGTAGCAGCTAAACTAGGCGAGGCGGCGACGCTTAAACCAGTTATTAATGGTGTAAAGAACAGCAATAATTGTTTGACAATATTGCTGTTCAATAGCATAATTCTCTCGTTCAATTTCAGATATTGAGGTAGTACAAGCAGCCTAAGCTTGCACGCGTAGCCTTGAAAAACAGCGGTATAAGCAAAAGACTGTCATCGGTTCAGATGAACAGTTTCAAGAGCAGATGTAAGTTTTATTATCAAAATTAAATTGTGTCAAGGTAAAATAACTGTTGCAGAAATTGCTAATGCAATATAGCCATCCTATTTGAGTTGTGAGATGTCTGGGGTTCAGATCCCCGACTTCTTTAAGAAGTCGGGGATCTCGCCTTCACGAATCATTTAGGATTGCTATATAGCTAGTAACACCAGAGGGAAATATTTAAGTAATCATACTAATGCCAGAATAATATATTTAATGTAAAGCTAAAGTAAGTATGCGGAAAAAGAGTTTGAAGATTGTGTAAATTAATAGCCGTAATTAGATGACCGAGAAAATGAGAAGATTGCCAATATTTATATTTGCTCTACAAGGATTATTGTTTGCTGAGCCACAGCTAGCCGCGCAGCCGTTACCTATGGAGGTTTCGTTAGGCGATCGCGTCCCCAAGACTCAGCCTTCTGACTTGATTACCAATTCCTACGTATGGGTAATCAAGGATAGCCAAGAACAGCCAGAACAGCAACCCTACTTATGGATAGTTAAAGATACCAACAAGCAGTTGCGACTTCTTAAAGATATTAACAAGCCAGAGACTCGTCAGACAGGCTCAAAACCCAAAGACCCCAAAAAGCCAGCTTCATCGGGGTTCGATGAAATCGTAAAAGATACCGAGAAGTTAGAGGGGATGTTCACCCTTTACCGCAACAAGGAAAAAGGAAAAGTTTATCTAGAAATAAAGCCGGAACAGCTAAATAAAAACTTCCTTGGAACTGTGACGATGGAATCCGGTATTGGTGAACGAGGGATTTACAGCGGACTACCGCTGAATGATTTTTTATTCTACTTTCGTCACGTAAACAATAATTTACAGTTTGTTATTCGCAATGTGAATTTTCGCACCACTCCCGGCGATCCGCAAGAGCGATCGCTAGATCGAGCATTTAGCGATTCCGTCCTCTACTCCCTAGACATCAAAAGCACCCACCCGCAACGCAAAACTCTACTCATCGATCTGAGTGACTTACTACTTGCAGATTTGCCTGGATTGACCCCAATTTTAAAGGAATTTTTGGGCAGTCCCTACCGACTCGACAGCAGCAAGTCGTCTTTTGACACCGTGAAAGCCTTCCCCCTAAATATAGAAGTTTCCTCAATTTACGGCTTCTCGTCTGCAAATGGCCAGGATCTACCGCCCAATTTAGACACCCTACCTGATAGCCGTGCGCTCAGCATCAAAGTACATTACAGTTTGTCCCAGCTACCAGAAAATAACGGCTATATTCCCCGTTTAGCTGACGACAGAATTGGCTACTTTATCACAGCTTACAAAGACTTTTCTAACGACAACTTTAGAGAACCTTTTGTTCGTTATATTCATCGCTGGCATCTGGAAAAGCAAGACCCAAAAGCACCCCTGTCCCCACCCAAGAAACCGATTGTTTTCTGGATTGAGAATACTGTGCCGTTGGAATACCGCGATGCTGTCCGCGAAGGCATTCTGATGTGGAACAAAGCTTTTGAGAAAGCAGGATTTAAGGATGCGATTGAAGTACGGCAGATGCCTGATAATGCCACCTGGAGTCCGGGTGATGTGCGTTACAACACGATTCGCTGGATCAATTCTTTGGATGGATTTTCTGCCAGAGGCCCATCGCGGGTTAACCCCCTGACTGGGGAAATCTTAGACGCAGATATTATTGTGGATGCTAATATGTTGCGCTCTATTAAGCAAAGATATCGCAATTTAATAGAACCTACGCAGTCGCAGGAGATGGGGTTACTGGGACAAGGAAATTTATGTAACCTCACGTCCTCGCCTGTACAGGGAGAGGGGAGTAATTTGGGCAGGCGAGACGCAAGTCGCAATTCCAAATTCTTGCAACTTCTGCAAGACCAGGATATCTGCTATGGGATGGAATCTACAATGCAGACAGCGATGGGAGCGATCGCATTATCCCTTTTCCACAATGTCTCCCCCACAGGCAACGAGATGAAAGAGTACGTGAATCAATATTTGCGTCACCTCATCGCCCACGAAGTCGGACACACTATAGGGTTGCGGCACAACTTCCACGGTAGCACTTTAAATGGGCCGGAGGAATTAAACAATACAGAAATTACCCGCACTAGAGGAATGGTTAGTTCCGTGATGGACTACGTTCCGGTAAACCTTGCCCCCCAAGGCACCAAGCAAGGCGACTATTACCCGGCTAATATTGGCCCTTACGATGAATGGGCAATTGAGTATGGTTATAAACCCAGCGGGGCAATAAGTTCTATAGCCGAGAGACGGTTTCTAGACCAAATTGCCGGACAATCGTCGAAACCGGAATATGCTTATGCTACCGATGAAGATATCTTGGATCTCGATCCGGGTGCAAATCTTTGGGATTTAAGCGGCAACGTGCTACTTTACTCGCAGTGGCAGATGGACAACGCTCGTGCCATGTGGGAGCGTTTGAATAAGCGTTCTCCGTCCAGTGGTGACTATACAGAGATGCGGGTGTTGTTCAACACCGTACTTAATTACTATTTCAGCAACGCGAATCTGCTGGCGCAATACGTCGGCGGTCAGTCGTTCAGTCGCGATCGCGCCGGGACTCCGAACGGACGTTTGCCGTTTACACCCGTGCCGTTAGAAAAACAACGTCAGGCATTGACAAATCTAGGAAAATATGTTTTTGCAGCAGACGCTTTCAATTTTTCGCCGCAACTGCTGAATCAGTTAGCGCCGTCGCGCTGGAGACACTGGGGAAATCCGATCCCGATTTTGCGACTGGATTATCCAATTCATGAAAATTTGCTGTCGCAGCAAAGTCGAGTGTTGCAAAGTCTTTTAGGTAGCGATCGCCTAAATCGTCTGCGCGACATTGAACTCAAATCGAAGCCCGGAGAAGCGCTGACATTACCGGAACTGTTTGAAACTCTGCAAAATAGTATTTGGACAGAGGTACAAGATGGTAAACCAGAGAATATTTCCAGCCTGCGCCGTTCCTTGCAGCGCGAACATTTGGAGATTTTGCTAGAAATGGTGTTGCGGACTTCTGCTGTGCCAGAAGATGCTCGTACCCTAGCATGGTATGAACTGCGACAACTGAGAAAATCGCTAGATGCTTCACTGAGGAAGCAAGACAAACTCGATACCTATACGAAAGCCCATTTAGCAGAAACACGCGATCGCATCGACAAAGCCTTAACCGCGCGATTGGAATCGAAGTAAGTCAGATAAGACGCGATCGCATCAGCTGGGGCGTTTAAAGTCTGCAAGCAATCGGTCTTCAGGAGGGGTTTGCCATATCAAATCCGTCTAATTGGTCACAATCAAAGAACCCCACCCCCAACAGAGCAAGGTCACCGGGGAGCCGGAACCGCAGAGCTTTCTTGGAGTTCTTTTATTATGGGTATCATTTGATATCAGGGGGCTTTGCTCACCTTTTTAACCGCAAGGGCAGAAGCTTTCTCACTCATCTAGTGTTAAAACCAATAATATTGCCCGAATCCTCAAGGACGGGTGTGAAGTTAAGTTTAAGCTACTCAATGACGGATTTCGCAAGCTCTTTAGGAGAAGTTAGGAGATGACCCATCACGTCAATCAGCTTGGCGAAACTATCCCCCAAACGCTTAATGGATATGACCCTAACGTGTTTCCAGCATTTCATGAAACGCTGCAAACTCACTTTCCAGGGGCAGTCCCCATGAGCAAGTACATGAGAAAGACTTTCCAAAGCTTGAGTTCCTACGGTTTTTGTGACGAAAACACGATGGGAATGATAGCAATTTGTCGGGATGAAGTCGCCGAACCCCTATTCATTGAAGTAATTCGATACTGGGGGAAAACTTTTAATTGTTGCAGCTTAGCCGGGTTCGTCATGATGGGGAAAACTGGGTTAGCCGCTGCGACTGACCATACCCCTATCGTTGATGGTATACGTCGTTTTACCTTCTATGCCATGCCCCATATCGCTATTTCTAGACATGGCGAGATTGGTAAAGTTTATCGAGATGGCGTTCAAAAAGTTTCCCACGCCTGCGGAGCATTAGAAACAGTCGTCAAAGAATTGGCATCTGGTCATCTGAAACTAGAAATGGATATGCAGGATATTGAACAAACAATTATCCGGCAGAAAATTCTTTCATCCCTTACCTATGGCGACAAACCCGATTTGATAGAAGTTACAAAATTGGCGTCTCAAATTATTTCGGATGATGTCGAAACCCTCTTAAACACTCTGGATCGCTCTGTGTTTAACTACGCCGTCATGACCGGAATTCAAATTCATGGCCCTCTAGGTACGCACTGGATTTATCCACAAGATTTTTATGTCGTCGGCTCTGACCTTCCTGGGGGGAAGGAAAAGATAGAAGCATTTCAGCAGGCGCAAAATTAAAAAGGACAATGTAATCGCTATAACAGAAAGTAATCTGTCACACCGCAAAGCCGTCAGTTTCTTCGGCAAGATGAAGCAAGAAAAGCGCTTCACGAGCGATGTTTGGGGTGTAAATTTAAACACAAGCGAGCCATGAAACAAGTGCAAAAGAACAACTTCTCTAAGGCTATACACTGACTCGATCGGGCGCATCAGTCGGCTGATACTCCGAGACCAGTCAAGGAAGTGGTGCAACCTTTGAGTGTGTAAAATCCGGGATTGTAAGCTTTATCTGAAGGAATCAGGAGCCAAAATACACAAGTTTACCGACTCCTAAGTTCTGTAAGAATAGATATCTGCCTTATACTACAAATGCAATAAAATTGTAGTGGTACGCCATTCTCTCAGATACTACAATGTTTGATCCCACAAAGCTTGATGTCATCCTTACAATCCAAGACAAGGATCTATTGCTGTTTCCATCTGCCGAGGATGAGCGGCATGAATACAAAAGTAGTACCACCAAAGATTCAGAACTTGCGGATAAGATTGCGCGAACAGCTTCAGGATTTTGGAATAATGGGGGTGGGTTGTTTGTTGCAGGAGTAAACGATAAAGGGCAACCTGATGGCGGACTATCTCTCCATGTAGGACGACAGTCGCGACGAGATTGGATCGACCAAGCAATTTCACGAGTTTCACCTAGAGGTTTTTATGTGGTACACAGCGTTGAAGATAGCGGAGCTAGTTTGAATATTGCAGCCGGAAACGCTATCTTCCTGATTGGCTTTGGTGAAAGTGAAATCGGTCCTCACATGGCTCATGATAATCGTTACTATATCCGGTCTGGAGCACATACAATTCCAGTTAGTCACTTTATCGTTGAAGCCATTCATGCTCGACGGGGATTGAGGGTACCATTGCTTCGTCATATTGTCCGACGTAAACCTGGAAATAGCGAAGTTATTCAGCTAGGTATTGTTACTTCCGGTACAGTACCTGCAATTAATGCTTCTATCGAACTTGACCCATTGCCAACCTGGCTTCAAGCTCGCTCAGGAGAGAAGTTTCCCCTCCAAGTTTCTATTATTTCAGAGCAATTTCCTTTCTTTTTTGATATCCATATTATAACTATGGGTGAGGAATATCGACCCTCCTTCTCTGTGAATCTAACCTATTTTGATATTGCGTATAGGGAGCATGAACATATCTTTGAAGTTGATATTGATCGCCAGATGGGACCAAACCTGAAAAGTGAGAAAGGGACTGAACGGATTGAGAAGGAAATCGGGGAAATTAAGAAAGTGATTAATAAAGAGCTTGGCGATATCAAGAAAGAAATTAGCAAAGTTGCAGAAAATATCAAGAATAAACGGGGAGGTTGAACCGTTTAATTAAGACTATTCTACTCAACACCCTTTCAACCAATCAGAAGTGTAACGAGAAATATCACGGATTGAGCGATCGCGCAACCCGTGCAAGGTTATTCCCTATTGTCTATTGAGTTGTAATTTGGTTGTGTATTGATTTAAAACCAGCTTTCCCAAATCCGCTAAATTAGAGATAGGTTTGTAACCCCAAGCGGGTTTAGTCAAAATAAACATACACGGGTTGCGAAATTTACAGTTGCGACACTTTAAAAGTACGACTTTACTAAACTATTTTTGTATGACATCATCCTTTCCGACAGCTGCCAACAATCTCTCCACCCTATATGAACAGGACTATTATCTCTGGTTGGAAACAACCGCTAGACTCTTGCAAGAAGGACAACTCTCGGTGCTTGATGTCGCTAACTTGCTAGAAGAAATTGAAGATATGGGAAGGAGTGAGAAACGCGCAGTTTACAGCAACCTCAAAATTTTATTGATACATCTTCTCAAGTACAGCTATCAATCGGAGAAACGCTCCTCCAGTTGGCTAGCAAGCATCGTTGAGCATCGCCAGAGACTCAAAAAAGCATTTAAAGAAAGCCCAAGTTTGCAACCGTACTTTACGGAGATATTTAACGAGTGCTATCAGGATGCGAGGGAATTAGCATCTGCTGAAACGGGGCTAGAAATTGAGAGGTTTCCGGTTGAAACTCCCTTTACTCCCGAAGAAACCCTTGATTCTGACTACTTACCGGATTAGAGCGATCGCATTCTTTCGCTCACTTGTGTAGGGATGCGATCGCGCAGTAGGGACATGGCAATGCCATGTCCCTACAATGCCATGTCCCTACAATCGCATCAAATGCTACTTTCGTATCCAATGAGGGAACTCTAAAGATATAACCCGAACACCAGAAGACAATATCGCGTGAAATACGATCCCAATAAACACCACCGTCGTTCTATTCGCCTCAAAGGATACGACTATTCCCAGGTAGGAGTCTATTTCATCACCATTTGCACCCATCAGCGACAATGCTTGTTTGGTGCAATCGCTAATAGCAAAATGGAATTAAATCCTTACGGTCAAATTGCGGCAGAATGTTGGGATGGGATTCCACAACATTTTTCACGAATTCAGTTAGATGCCTGCGTGGTAATGCCGAATCATCTGCATGGCATTTTGGTGATAACCGATGCGGGTAGGGACATGGCATTGCCATGTCCCTACGAACGGCAATTTGGCAAACCAATCTCAGGTTCATTATCAACTGCGATCGGGTCATTCAAATCGGTTGTTACCAAACGCATCAATCTTGTTCGAGGTGCGCCAGGAACTCCAGTCTGGCAACCTAATTTCTACGAACATATCATCCGCAGTGAACCGTCATTACAGCGCATTCGTGAATATATTCACACCAATCCTCAATCCTGGGAAGTAGACCAACTTCATCCCAATAATCCTTCAAAATGGTAAGAGCGATCGCATTCTTTCCCTAACCTGGGTTTATCTGCGATCGTAAATGAGATGGCACTCTTTTTGGTTGGAGATACGGTAATCACTGCACTCCCAGCTACCCCACTGCTAAAAAATTTGGTCAAGATAGAAGTATATTTACATTTCTCTTAAGGATGAACGCTATGTTTCCGTTTTGGGGTAGTACCTGCTGGGGATCTGAACCTGTTTCCAGTAAAGCCTATCAGGAACGCAAACTTCGATTCCTGAAATTGATGCGAAATGATCTAGAGGCGAGATTGGCAGGACTCAATGCTGCGATTGAAACTATTGAGCGTCAGATCAGTCGGGAAGATTCAATAATTGGTAGTCCTGCATAGTAATGACAATTGGTTATAATTTTAACTATTCAATAAAACTTAATTTTTAGCTTATGCAATGCCCCAAGTGCGACTCTCAATACGTTGTAAAAAATGGTCATACTCACACGGGCCAACAAAATTTTAAATGTCGAAATTGTGGCCGACAATTTGTAATGAATCCCAAGCATCAACCTATTTCTAAATCAACCCGCGAGTTGATAGATCG
>NZ_JACJOY010000046.1:0-8097 GCF_014695815.1 Trichocoleus sp. FACHB-6 | reverse complement strand
AATTACTGGGGTAAGCTTTACTCATAACGCTCTCTCAGTGCTGTGTACTACATATTCGCAGCTTACACTGAGTGAGCTTTTTTGCTATCTAACCGACTTTTAAAACATCCTCTTAAAAGTTTCTAAGCTCTCAGACAAAACTTGGACAACTATTTTCCCTTATTTGAGAGAAGTTTTGATAAAACAGCCCGATAATCGTCCCAAACCATTATTTGACCGTAGATAAGCTGACCCAATCCCTGTTGGGCAAGGAGGCGTCAAAACCAGACAGCGAAGGGCATCTATAATTTGCGGATAGGTCTATTGAGGCAATGATTTTGCTATCGGGGCTGAGTCCCACGCTGTAGGGCTGTATTTTGTGTCCCTTAAGGATTATTCTCTTTTTGTCGTCCAAATTCCAAAGTCTCACTGTACTGTCGTAATAGCATAAGGCGATTGTTCTGCCATAGGGGCTGAAGCTACCCCTATGTAGTTCAGAGCGACATGACACAAAAGTTTTAAGCAAAGTACGATTACGGTTCCAAAGATTCAATGTCTTGCTCTCATGAACTGAAGCTTTTGGATCGCTACTAACTGAAGCCAATATTATGCCATCTGGACTGAAACCCACATTTGTAGTGACCGAAAAGTCCTACCTTTCGAGGGTTTTGAGCAAGGTGCCATCACTGCTCCAAATTGAACTGTACCGTCCTTAGTGATTAAGGCCAGCATCTTGCCATCAGGGCTGAAACTCACATGATACCCTTCCCAACGGTTACACTCTCTGACCCCATGAACTGCCTGCTTTAGCGCAAGCACAACCAGCATTCGGGTTTGAGCTAGTCGCTTCCCCTTGAGCACATACAATTTCTTAGGAGAGCGATACTTGAGTAGCATAGAATTTGATACGCGATCTAACACAAGCTAGGAGCCATTGAGCTGTCTGTGCATATTATAGTCTGTCAACAATTTGCGCTAATCCCTTGCTATATAGTAGTACCCGCCATTAGACAGTACAAATCAGGAGCCTTAACTTAGTACCATTCAGCCATATGGGGCTTAACTTTGCGGAAATCAACTCACTTGTGGAAAACAGTAAACAGCAAAGCAGACTGCCAAAGTTTATGCAGCAACTTAGGTTTCCAGGAAACTTGAGGCGACTAATAATTGTCTTCCTGCTGGTTATCGCGTTAATTTTTATCCTGTTTCCGAAGCCAGTTACTTTATCTTTTGTTGTATCGAAGAATGAAGTTGAATATTGGAGACCACTGATCGATCAATTCGAGGCTAAGAACAAGAGTATTCGTATTGACCTAGCAAACCTTAGTAAGACTAAGCCAGTAAATCCAGCTGACACCGATCGGTTAAAAGCAACCTATATCGAAGGTTTTGAGGGTAAGTCACAGCCTTTTGACCTGATTTACATGGACATTATCTGGGTTCCCGAGTTTGCCGAAGCGGGGTGGCTGATGGATCTTACCAAGGAGCTTTCGCAGCAAGAATTTAAAAAGTTAGAATTAAACGAATTTCTGGTTAGTGAGGTCGATAATGGGTACTATAACGGCAAGCTGTATCGGATTCCCTTCCGCACTGATGTAGGCGTGCTTTACTACCGTAAAGATTTGCTCAAAGAGGCAGGATACTCACCGCCAGAAACTTTTGAGGATTTGATAAAAATTTCCCAAGCACTGCAAAAACAGAAAAAAGTTCCTTGGGGCTACCTTTGGCAGGGTCGGCAAACGGAAGCACTTGCAGCAATGTTTGTTGAGGTGCTTAAGGGCTATGGTGGCTTCTGGATTAAAGATAAAACAGTAGGACTTGGTCAGCCAGCAGCAATACAAGCAGTTGAGTTTTTACGCAGCACGATGAAGCAGGGTATTTCTCCCGAAGGTATCACTACCTACGAAGAAGAATATACCCGCCGCCTATTCCGAGATGGTCAAGCAGTTTTTATGCGTAACTGGCCCTTTGCCTGGACTTATGCTAGCAGTCCAGGATCTTCTGTTCGTGGCAAGATTGCTATTAAACCTATGGTTCATGCATTAGGAGAAAGCAGTGGTGCCTGCAAAGGCGGCTGGGGCTTTGGCATTGCCAAAACCACAAAGCACAAAAAAGCAGCCTTGCAAGCAATTAAGTTCTTCACTAGTGCTGCGGTTCAGCGCCAGTTTACCTTGGCATATGGGTCTGTGCCAAGTCGTCGAAAGCTGTTTTTTGAGCCAAAAATTGTTGCCAGATACAGCCATTACCCAGAACTGCTGAACGTGATTGACAAATCTTGGGTTGCACGTCCACGCATTCCTCAATATGCACAGGCATCGGCTATTTTACAAAAATATCTTGGTGCGGCTCTTAATCCTGATGAGAATGGATATCCCAGCCCTCAAGAGGCAATGAATGCCGCCGCTCAGGAGACCCAAGAGCTATTGAAGGATATGTAATTAATTGTTTGGTGAGTTATTATTCCTTATCTCTACTGTGCCGTCAGCACTAGCGGTGGCTAAGTAATTATCATCTGTTGGGCTAAAGACAATGCCTACTAAGCTATTCTTGTCTGGATCGCCCTTGTTGGGAAATGTTTTCACTGAACGACCATTGGTTGTCCACACTTCTACAGTGCCATCAGTACTAGCTACGGCGATGTATTTCCCATTCGTAGGACTGAAGGCAACTGCCACTACGTTATCTTGTGGCAAGAATATAGCTTTTTGGTCCTTGCTATTATGTGTTTGCCAATTCCACACCTGTGCTTTGTTGTCCGAACTGGTCGTCGCTACATATTTCCCATCTGGGCTGAAGCTGACATTGATGATGTAAGTGTTGAGATTTAAGTGCGCGATCGCCTTGGGGCTGCTGCTGGTCATGTCCCATACTTGTGTAGTGCCGTCAGCACTAGCTGTAGTTAGATAATTATTATTTGTCGGACTGAAGGTAACATCAACTACATCTTCTGATGGTAGAGATATTGTTTTTTGGTCATATTTGTGTGCTTGCCACTCCCACACTTGTGCTTTATTGTTCAAACTGGCTGTGGCTAAATACTTTCCATCTCGACTAAAGCTGACAGCCCTTACGTAAGTCTTGTGTCTTAGAACCGCGATTTCGTTGCGGCTGTTCGTGTCCCATAGGTGTACCCTACCATCAGCGCTGGCAGTAGCTAGATATTTTCCATCCGTGCTGAAGTTAAGTGCTACTACAGGAAAGGGATTTGTATGCTGTAGAGTTTTGAAGCTGCTGATGCTACCGTTTGGGGTGATCTCCATCAAGCCTGCGGTAGAATCCAAACTAGCAGTGGCTATTTTCCTCTGATCTGGACTGAATTTAACAGCTACTACGCCATCTTCGTGTGATTGGCAAGCAACTTCCTTAAAGCTATTTCCCTTCACTTCCAATACTCGTACTGTGTTGTCCAAACTGGCTGTGGCTAAATATTTCCCATCCGAGCTGAAATCGATGTCACTGACATCGGTAGCAGGCAAATCGCAGGGTTTCGGGGGAACGAATTCGTCAAAGACGATCTTCCCTATCCACACACCTACCAATAAGATTATGGAATATCTAAAGATCGCACGATAGAGAGAAGGCTGTTGAGACCGTGGAAACATTTGCCTTCTCTCAATTGGTCTAGATGAACGACGACCCAAATCTTGCCAAGAAGGCGGCACCGCAGCGGGATTCTGGAAAATCACCGGCAACCAACTGGCACAGGGAAAGTTATCCTCTAAACCATGCAGCTTTTCTCGCGCTTCCCGCTCTGCCAAATAGAAAGACTTGCCAGAAGCCAAAGCCGCCAGAAAATCAGTTAAAAATGCCTGTGCCACTTCATCGGGCACCGGCTCGCGCATGACAATTATTTGCCCAATATGCAACTGTTCTAGCTCCAGCGCCAATCCCAACCCATCACAAGAGTTGAAAATCGCCACCTGCAACCCGTTCGCAACGGCATTTCTCAGGCCATAACTGAGTTCTTTAATCGTTAAGCTATCCGTCTGATTGATATAAATGCGACCCGTGTCACCTTCACTATTGCTATGACCCGCAAAAAAGAGGATATCCCAAGGTTTGTTCCATAGCGAATCGCTGATATCCTGGCGTTGAGGCTCTACCAGAAAGGTCGTTGCGGCATCGGGTAAATTTTCTAGTAACTGCCGGTCTGTCTGGACATTTATACCCGCACTATTGCCCAGAATCGCCAAGATTCTCACTTTATCTCGGTAAGTGGGCGTTTTCAATGAAGCTGGTTGTTCAGATTCTGGGGCACTGAATGCCACTTCCGCTAGTCGGTAATCCTCAATCAAATCCCACAGATGCCAGGGAAGTTTCCGCAATTGCACACTAGAGGTGCGAATCAGTACCCGTACTTCGTCAGAGGGCGATAATTGTTGGAGCCATTTCTCCCGAATCGGCCGGAAAGACTCTGAAACAAGCCAGTTATTCAAGCGCTTTCGCAGCTCAATAGCACAGTTATAGCAGCCCTCACGCCACTGGTTAATGGAACCCCCATAAACAATTTTTTTTGCTTTGATTCGGAACGAATTCCCAAAACTGCGATAGGCTGACTGCCACTGGTCAATTGCTTTAACCAAATCGGTTGCTCTTGGCAATTGCCCAGTAACTTCTATTGAAGGCCGCTCCCCCTCTGCCCCAATCTCCAGCGTGACCCGAACTCCTTGTTCCAAATCACCATCTAGCTTCAAGACAACTAACTTTCTCATGACCAGCACCCTGTACGAGTGTTCTTACCTTCAGATGACAAAATTTTCGCTCACGCTAACATTCCCCAAAGCTACCTTGACGGTGAAACATTCTCCCGGAAAACCGCTAAACTGCAATTGAATGAAATTATTGCTGCTTCTCGTTTGGGCTTCCATTAGCACGGCACCCTCCTCATCCAGTGCCATCAGTTGGAGATTTGGCGGTAAATAGATTTGACCGCTTGTGGGACGCACCTCCACCAATATGTTCATTTCTTTATCATTTTCTGGAGTAAGCGCGACGACTAAAATTACTGACTGGTCAGCCAGTTCTATCCCCAAGTCGATCCGCTTACCCCTCTCAACACTAGCTTCCGGAGTGCTTCTAAGACTCAGAGCTAGATTAGCCCGTTGGGTACCTAAAAGTGCTTCCATTGACTGCCAACTCGGCTCAAAAATGTTCTCAAACCATTGACTTAGGTTTACCCGCATCTTGACTGATTGGGTTTGGCCGATCTGACGAATGTGTAAGAGCAAATCTTCGAGCGATCGCAAACAGCCCACAGGTAGCTCACCGCTTTCTGGAACCGTTGGGGTAAATCCTAGTAGCGTTGCTTCTCTCAACGATTTGTCAAACTGTACCGCGACATAACCAATCCGGTCTGACCAAACTTCCGGCGGAATCTGGACAACAGAAGTATCTGGCAAGACGGGACAACACTCTAATTTACCCTTATTGGGGATGCACAAATCGGCGACATCCATAAAGGTTTGCATCACTGGGTTACTGCTCTGACTAGCTTCCCAATCAGTCTTTATTCCCATACAACGCAGGTAGAAATTCACCGCAGACACCGCCAACGCATTGAGATAAACCTGTTTGGCTTTCTTCTGACTGCTTTGCTGTCTGCGAAACTGTTCTGCCTGACGATGGGCATCCGAGCTTAGAGGTACGGTAAAAGTTAAACATTTCGATAGGTTTTCCATCATTTATTTGTCTCTGAATTAAGTAATATTATTGAGATAATATTCTTTCAAATTTGCAGAAAATTTATTTAAACAACGGTAGTAAAAACTACTGATAGTTGGAATTTTTATGCCAAATTCTGCTGAAATCTGTTTCCAGGAATTTTCCAAAATTCGCCGTTTCGCTATGGCTCGGAAGTTAGCTTCTGGATGGTTTTCTATATGTTCCTTTTGAAAAAGGTTGTCTGGGTCTGATTCTATATATTCGGTAAGAATTTCATTGAGAACTGGAGGTAATTCAGGTACTGCAAAATTATCCAAGTCTGCAAGGGTCATTTTTTGAATGCTGGGGCTGCCTAAGATTTTCGGAATGGCTTCTTTAAAAAATCGCCGCTCCAAGAGAACATTGGCCCATGCCATCACGCTTCCGCGTTCCGGGTCGTACTTGTCAATGTTTTGGCAAATATAAAGTAACAGTTCTTGTCGTGCCTCATCATAAATATCTTCATAAACACCTGAAAATTGACCCCGCTGCGGACGGCAAAGCCTGCCTGATTGCAGAATTCCATTCAGGAGCTTCCTTAAAGCTAGCTGCCGTCCCTGAGTCAACGGTGGATGCTGCTGGGCGCTCTTGGCTAGCTGTTTAAGTTGCTCATCTAGTTCATCAAACGCCGTCTTATTCATTTAAGACACCAAAAGTTATTGAACAGCCGATGCGAACCTCTATCTATTTCTCAGATACGAAACACGAATTTTATGCGAAACGCTGTTTATTGTTACAAAGATTTTCAAAGGCGTTTAGTACAACCAGAACATCGATCTGGTGCCAACTACTGCTGTTGAGAGAAATTCCTGCGGAAGCTTTTGAGCCTAGCTAAGACTTAAGGGAGCACCGTTCTTTGGAGAGGATAGTCCGAAGATGATTTGCCAGTAATTAGCTACCAGTCCGGATTCCTGTCGGGTGGCTCAAACTCAGGTCACGCACCGTTGTTTTAGGGTCATCATGCACATATAAGACCACACCCACACTTCCAAACGCTGGTGCTGTCATCGTTTCCTCCGGCGTCACGACGTGGATACGTCCATCTCTTTCGCTCCTATCATATGGGTAGGCACGTTCTTGCTCTATCTCTACCATGACTCTGGATACTCGGCGTGGGTTGGAAGCCCTCCGCTAGCACAACCCCACGACGCTCTGGATGCCCAGAAAATGTGAGCCGTCGGAGTGATAGGCGGTGCTGTATCCAAGGAGCCGGCCGGAATAACCATGATCTTGCCGTTGCGCGTTAGACGCGGGACTGGACACCCACAATGACCGCAAAACCATTTCCAAAGGATTGCGTGCCCTGGCTCCAAGCCCAAAAGCAGCTAAGTCTAGTTTTGCTGCTTTAACGACACTAATATGTCTCCACGACAATTAAAAAGTCACTGTACAAAATTACGCGATCGCATCAATGCTTTTGCCACCGTTGTTGGAAACCTGCAACCCATTCTGGCTCAAGTTCCCACATTTATCGAGCAAGCGGCGATGAGTGTTGACCCCCAAGAAGAGGACGTTCTGATCTCGGAATTTGAGCAGCTACTCTGTCCTCCACCTCTACATCCGGCCTTAGAAGAGATGGTGGCAATGGACGTGGAGGCCTGACTTAGAAGATATCCGTAAGCCCATTTCTCAGACTCCTGTTACACCAGAGACGATTGAGCAGCTATTTACGACTTCAGCAATTCTTAGGTCTTGTGGCGCATTGTTGGAAAGCAAGGCCAACCGCACCTAGCAGCTTACTTACAAAGGGCGGAACTACAGCGTTACTTTTTTTCCAGAAGTATTTGATGACATGCCTTCGCTGCGGTTGATGAGTTTTGAGAAGTCCTTATTTGAGGAGTTGTTGAGTAGGTTCAACTCCTGGGCTGGGTTGTAGCCAGGACTATTGAAGGGAGAGTAGTCAGCACCAGAGGAAATTTCTCAACTGTAAATACTCAGCGGAGCGCGGTATACCGCGCTCATCAAGCTCTCTTTCGTTTGTTACTCCTTAGACAATCCTTGAGCCGTCTTACAACTTGCTTTGGTAACGCGATCGCCCAGAGCTAATAGCCTAGACTCAGCACTACCGGAAATTTTTCAACTGGAAAGACTCGATGAGCGCGGTATACCGCGCTCCGCTGAGCTCTCGGTAGTTTGTTACTCCTTAGACAATCCTTGAGCCGTCTTACAACTTGCTTTGGTAACGCGATCGCTCAAAACTAATAACCTGGACAGGAGTTACGCAGTTGGTACAAGAGTCAGCCAAGGAGCCGCTAAGTAGGAACGCACCGCCTCCCGAACAATACTGGCTTTGGACTCATACCAACTAATGCCAGTATTAAACCAATGCATCTCCAGGCGTAGAAACGCTCGAATCGCCAAACCAATGTGATTGCGTTGAGCACGAGAAGAACGCACTTGGGCTTTTTCAACCCCACA
>NZ_JACJOY010000045.1:0-12709 GCF_014695815.1 Trichocoleus sp. FACHB-6 | reverse complement strand
TTATGAGTTATTGCCAGAAACATCGGAGACTTTTATTTATCTGGCAATGATCCGTATCATGGTCAGGCGGTTGGCATAATATTTAACCCCTCACCACTTTTCAAACATCCTCTAAATAACTTATAAAATTCGCGTTTTGTAGGGGCATGGCACTGCCATGCCCCTACGTAGGGAATTGGAGGTTAATAAATCCACGATTTTAAGGTTGATTATCATCATTTAGCCGACAGCGCCCCTGCGTCTCGCACTCTATGCGCTTTTGGCGATCGCTTACAATTGTCGCCAAATCGGGTCGTCCAGTCAGGGCGAGTCGCCAGTCAGCCCAAATTCCATACAGCCAATCCACTATGGAACCGATAATCGGCAACTTAGTCACCGCATAGATCCACCCCATCCCCAGAATCTCGTAAACGCGACGGAAAACTTCTACATTCTTGATCACGGTACCATCAGGTAGTACAGCATGGATTCGCCCCATCGCCGTTTCAAAGTCAACACCGCCATGCGCTTCCGGGATATAGCGATCGCCTGCGATGTCCACAAACGCCACCAACCCTCGACCTGCATCCCGTCTCTTCAAGAAGTTGACCTCTCGCAGACACAATCGACATTCACCGTCATACAGCAGTTCGATCTGCCATGACTCAGGTTTAGTAGCGACTTCCGCCGATTCGGGAAACTGGGTATTCAACGACATAGGTACTTCTCAATTAGCTTATTCCTCAAGCGAGGATTCTACTATTTTAAGAAACTTAACATTTTTATGGGTTATCGGTTTCCTGCCCTAATTGCCGTTTGCTGAGGCTGGTGTGCGCCAGTAACGCGATCGCCAGGTTCTAACAGACGCTACAGTAATCCCAATCGCGCAGGTAAACAGCACCTAATCAATTAAATAGTATGTTTGCGATCGCTACTTGGCTGTGGGATAGATCAATATCTTCAAGCAGCTTAGTGAGATAATAGAGAAGTGTGAGGAAGAAAACGGAACCAATCTTTGTTATAAAGGGGGAAAATCATGAAACTCAAGCTTTTAGCAATATGCGCCTTATTCACTCCCCTATTTTTCACTAACCCAGTTCAAGCTGAGAATCCGCTTCACGTAAAGCAGCTATTGTCCACTGGGCAATGTTTTCGGTGCGATTTATCAGGGGCAGACCTCCGTGGCGCCCATTTGCTTGGTGCTGATTTGAGAGAAGCCAATTTGCAAGGCGCAAACCTTACGGATGCCAACCTCGAAGGCGCTGACCTGACTAATGCAAACTTAACAGGAGCTAATTTAACCTTAGCTTTTGTAACCAATGCGAATTTCCAACAAGCAAATCTCAACCAAGTTAATTTTACTAACGCCAAGATTTATGACGCTAATGTGTATGGCGCATCGATGGATGGGCTGATCATTACTGATGCTGAAATATTTAACACAGGCATTGGTATTGGTGGAGAAGATGCGGGTATACAACCTTGGGACTAGGTTGTGTTGAACGGCTAGACCTGCTTTAAATAGCTCTCATAGCACAGATGATTCTCCCATTTTTTGAGTAAAACTTCAGAAAATGGGAGTTTTCTATTTAGTGGGTTTCTGGCAACCTTAAAAGAACTTTTTCTTCTTAAAGCTTAAACCCGTTAAAATGGTTTGAAACATTTACCCAAAAATCTTAACGATTAACTTTAGCTACCAAGCCTCGAACTTTAGTTCAGGGTTGATTGTAAGAATTCTAGTAGATAATTAATGCAAGACTGCTTTGCAGTCCAGTAACTAAGTTTATTTAACATTTAAAACTTTCAGATAGTAAAGTCATGGTCACGACTCAGGATTATCTTGTCCACCCAATGGCAACGCTGACCGTCACCTGGGAAAAGTTGCCTGACGACTTTCAATTAGAAGAAAAACCTGTGGAAAATACTGGTCAACCTCTGATTGCAGGCGCACTCCGAGAAATCCTAGAACTTATGGGGTATATCAAGCCAGAAATGCTCATTGCCTCAAATTTTGGGCTGTGTGCAACTGTTAACGGGAACTTGATAATCAAAGCGCCAGATTGGGTTTACGTTCCTTCTGTACTAGAACCGGGTAAAGAACGCAAAAGCTATACCCCCAACCTAGAAGGCGACAACCCCAGCGTCGTCATGGAATTCCTCTCTGAAACTGATGGTGGTGAATATTCAGTTAAACGCACCTACCCGCCTGGTAAGTGGTTTTTTTACGAACAAATACTTCAAGTCCCAACCTACATAATTTTTGATCAAGAAACCGGACTGCTGGAGGTATATAAGTTGGAAGCAGGACGGTATGAATTGGAATTACCAAACGCCGAAGGTCGCCATTGGATAGCGGACATGGGATTATTTTTGGGAGTTTGGCGAGGGGAAAAGGAAGAACGTACAGGTTATTGGTTGCGCTGGTGGGATGAGGGGGAAAATTTGCTGTTGTGGGGGAAAGAATTATTAGAACAAGAACGCCAAAAAGTTGAACAAGAACGTCAAAGAGTTGAACAAGAACGTCAACGGGCAGATAAATTAGCCCAATACTTGCGTTCTCAAGGAATTAACCCTGATGAAATTAGCTAATGGCTAATAGTTGGAAATTAAAGGTAGAAGCTAATTGTTTTTTATTACTATTAGCTTTTACCTTTTATCTTGTTTCGTTTGGTTCTACTGTTGGTTTTACCGTTGGAAGTGGTCTAGAGGGAGGATTGACAATAGTTACATCTGTTGAACGAATCCCATAAGAAGTAAGATACTGGTAAAAAGCTCCTGCTGTTTGTGGAGTCGGAAATGGGCCGATTTGGATGCCACTCACATTCGTATAAGAAGTGGTGTCTTGCCAGTAACATTCGCTGAGCCGTAAACTTGGATACTCTCTGGCTAGACGTTGAAGAACAGTGCGATTCACGTTTTTAGCCCGAACTAACCACTGACCTCCGGAATAAGGACAGTTTGTTTTAGGACTTACCTGAGCATTAGCTTGAGCGCAGGACAAGGAATAACCTAAAATTATGGCAAGAGCAAACTTAGCGCTATTATTCATTTAACCTCTAGAAATTGAAGAATGACGAAGGATATCTTTAATGAGTAAGTAGATACTGGAAATGGTTAATAGCAATTGCCCAAATTGTAAAACCGGATCGAGTCGCCATCCCTGGAAAAATAATATTATACCGCACAATAAATATATTACAGCAAAAACTATATCTTGAATTACATTCCCTACTCTGAAGGGTCTACGAAGCGATAATCCTAAAGGTATAATTAATATACCTATAAGTGCTAGTAAGATGCCTAGAAGGCTGGGTATGTTGAGTCCAAAGTTTATCATATTGACTTTTATTAATTTGCTAAGGGATTAATTCATTTTTAGAACTTACAAAATTTCTACAATTCCTTGTTGACCATCAATCCTAACACGCTGACCATCTTGCAACAGCCTCGTAGCATTGTGAATATCCATCACCGCTGGAATACCATACTCACGAGCAACAATTGCACCGTGAGAAAGTCTTCCACCGACTTCTGCAATCAAACCGCCAGCACGAGATAATAGCGCCGCCCAACCAGAATCGGTGTAAGGTACAACTAAAATTGTATTGCGGTCAATATCAGAAATCGCTTGTAAATTGCGGATGACTTTCACTTTTCCCTCAGCTTGTCCGGGACTAGCACCAATTCCTTGCAACAACTTTGTAGAAATTGAAGATTGAGGGATAAAATTGAGAGTTGGCGGCGCATTGCCGTAAACTAAGGGGGGAATATTAGTAAGCTGACTATCTTGTTTAAGTTGCGATCGCCTTTTTTCCACCAACTGCGAAATTTGCTCAATTAAACTTTTATTATCCCCTTCAATTATCCGCCGAACCTCATCAAATTCTAGAAAAAAGATATCACCAGGCTCAGATAGTAAACCCGACCGTAACCAAATTTCCTCCAAAGCAATAAAACACCATCTTACCTCAGCCAACAAACGGCTATAAACCTCAGTAACCTTTCCCTTTAAATCAAGTCGCCTCTGCACAGCATTAACCTTCCATCCCCTTTTCTCTCTGCGTTCTCTGCGTCTTGGCGGTTCATTCTCTCCCAAAAACTGAGTAAACAATTCTCGCGCCGCGTGGGGATCTTCCCTCCAAGTTGGAACCGCGATATCTGTCGCCACCTCACTCAAATAGCCGTAACGCTCAAGCCATTGATCGAATCGTTCCAAAATAGTCTGTCCATCGGGAATTTCAGCCAGCGTTGCGAATAGGGAAGGCGAATCCGGGGATAATTGCGAAGATGGTAGCAAATTCCGGGCTTCTCGTGCAAGTTCTTGGAGCGATCGCAAAGAAGCAACTTCCGGAGTGATACTATTATCCAAATCGATATCTTTGACCTTCCAAACTCCCTGCCGGATTGCCAAACTCAAAGGAGCTAAAATGCTGTAATAAGTCGCAGTTTTTAGCACTTCCAAAAGTTTTTCAATCCGTTGGAATAACGCATCTGGGTTATCTAAAGCAGCTTCTACAGTTAGAACCGGAAAAAGTAAATTTTTATAATCTCGTTCAAAATCTTTTTCCAAACTCAATTCGCGTCCAAGCAACCGCATTAAACCAGGCACATTTTGCAACGTAGAACTAAAAGGCGGTTTAGAAAATTTGGCACCTCTAGTTAAAAATTCCAAACTTTCCTGCGGTAAACCCATCCGAAGGAAAATCTGTCCCAACAGTGTTGCATTAAAATAGGCGTGGGAAAAGTGTAGAGTAGCAGTTTCATTAAAGTCTAAACCAGCAGCTCTTTCTCCCAAAACTAAAGTAAAAATTTGTCCCCAAACTCCACAGGTCAAAGGACGATTAATCGACCAAGTGAGAGGACGAATTATTCCTGGAATCACCTCAGCAGCAATTTTGCGCGTCCAAATAGGTTGTAAAGTAGTAATAGAACGCGATTGTAAAAGCCACAGCGTTTGCCCGTCATAACTCCATTCGATATCTTGCGGAATACCGTGAAATTGCCTCTCAAGTTGACGCGCTAAATAGGCGACTTCCCGAATTAATCCCTGCGGTACATCACCACTACCTTCAACTTCTAGAGAATTTACATCCAAATTTTCTACATCGCCCAGAAAAACCCGATACTGTTCTGGTGTAACTTGTCCAGAGACAACTTGCGTAGCATCTCCCGGCAATGCTTCAATTACCACAGCATCGCCTTGCTGGAAAATCGGATCGCGACTGAAAGCAACGCCAGAAAAAGCACCCTGGACTTGTTTTTGAATCAGCACCGACATTGAGGATTCTGGCAAGTCGCGAGGAGCGCTTCGCGCATACGCTTCGCGATCGCGTCTATACTGGACAGCAGCCGGATTATTGTATGAAGCTAGAACCCGCGTAATCGCCTCTTCCAAAGCTTCCCCACTCGTCACATTTAATATTGTTTCGTATTGTCCCGCCGCCGAAGATTGTGCCGAATCTTCGCCCACCGCACTAGAACGCACTACCAAAGGTTCTGCAACAGAAGGCTGTAAATACTCAATTAGCAGCGCCGGATCGTCTCCTGGCGGCAAAACCCAACCCATCGGTACTGAATAACCCCAACGCTTCAACTGGGATAACGTGGCGGCTTTTTGACCGACTTTGTTTGCGTCTAACGGTTTATCCAGAGAAACGATTGCTTTATCACCTCGGAAAAAACGAAACACAGCCTTATTCCCATTTTGTGCTTGCGTGGCTGGAAGATCGAGGTCATCGGGGATATTTTGGTAAATCCAGGCGATGATAGAACTCAGAGCGATCGCGGCGACAACTTCCCCCGTGGTACGATTCGGCAAAAGTAGCTTCAGGATGGGTAACAAAATCAAAACCCAGATGCGCCCCAGCTTCCTCTCGCGTACCAGTGTAAAGCCAATTCCCCCAATTATAAATACCAAGACCGACACCACCGGGTCATGCACTACATAACCCCAGACCACATTCGTTGTCCCCGCACCCCGCGCCATCCAATAACGCCCCATCACCAGCGCAATTAAGGCGATTAGCTCCCACGCTGGATCAGTCTCAAAGAAGGCACGAGCTAGCAATACTGCGGCAATGCCTTTCAAAGCCTCCGACAACACCGCTAGAATCCCCGCCAGCCGTCCCCCGTGATAAAAAGCCGCCGAGACTGACACATTCCTTGTGCCGAGTCTTGACAGTTGCCTTCCAGACAATGCGCGAACAATCCAGGCAGTCAGGGGCAATCCTCCTAGTAGAGGACAGACAATAAAGATAAGTAGCGCTCCCCAAACTTGAGTCAGCGTCATGATTTCCGTTGTAATAACCACTCACCTGAATTGTAGTAGTGTTTTTCAACGCCAAGGTACGCTCCAAGCGATCGCGCAAATTAAAATAAGCCGGACGACTGTAGGCGCTTCGCCTTCCTGAAGGGTAGTCGCCCCTATACAAACAAAGCTTGTCTACACAGGCTATAAATCATACTTCTTCTGCCTTCCTTTGCGTTATAAAAATCTAACCTATGTCACTTTCCCACGTTGTCACCTATAGCCCCGCTTATACCGTTGTCCCTACTTACGAATGTTTTAATCGCTGTACTTACTGCAACTTTCGCATTGAGCCGGGTAAAAGTCCCTGGCTGACTCTACAAGACACAGAAAAAATCTTAACCCGGTTACAAAGTCAAGAAGTTTGTGAAATTTTAATTTTAAGCGGTGAAGTACATCCCCAATCCTCACGTCGGGAGTCTTGGTTTCAGTTGATTTATGACTTGTGCGATTTAGCACTATCAATGGGGTTTTTGCCTCATACAAATGCAGGCCCATTGAGTTTTGCGGAAATGGCTAAGTTGCAAGAAGTTAATGTTTCGATGGGGTTAATGTTGGAACAATTAACGCCACAACTTTTGCAGACTGTCCACAAACACGCGCCTAGTAAAGTCCCACAATTACGGCTGCAACAATTGGAATGGGCTGGAAAGTTGCAAATTCCCTTTACCACAGGTTTGCTTTTAGGGATTGGCGAAAGTTCAACCCATTGGTGGGAAACATTGGATGCGATCGCGCAACTCCATGAAAACTACAATCATATTCAAGAAGTCATCCTCCAACCCCACAGTCCCGGCGCTCAACAAACTTTCGACGCACCACCTTTTAATCCGCATCAATTACCAGAAGTTATTGCGAAAGCGCGTCAAATTCTCCCAGTAGATATTACCATCCAAATTCCCCCCAATTTAGTTACAGATTCAAGTTGGTTACTCGCTTGTATAGAAGCTGGTGCCAGAGATTTAGGAGGGATTGGGCCAAAAGACGAAGTTAATCCCGATTATCCTCATATTCAGCATCAGCAACTAACAGACATTCTAGAACCCGCGGGTTGGGAATTAGTGCCTCGGTTGCCTGTTTATCCTCAGTACGATAATTGGTTGTCGGAGAGGTTAAAGGAAGCTGTTAATCGGTGGAGGAGTGCTAGTTTATTAGAAGAGAGCATAAAATAGAAGCGATTAGACTAACGCCCACATGACGAATCCGAAAAAACTTAAACGAAAAACATAATCCAATGAGTACAGAGCTTTTAGAAGGCTACAAAGAAGCAATCATCAGGCTCGAAAAACTACTAGACATCAAACCTGACAAAGATGAAGCTTGGTACAACCAGGGCAATGCGCTGTTCAACTTGGGACGTTTTGAAGAAGCGATCGCTGAATACGACAAACTCTTGGAAATTCAATCAGACTTCTATGATGCCTGGTACAACCGAGGTAATGCGCTGTTAGAGTTAGGGCGATTAGAGGAGGCACTCGATAGCTACGATAAATCTCTAAAAATTCAACCAGACTTATATGAAGCTTGGAACAACCGAGGCAGTGCGCTGGGAAATTTGGGACGATTAGAGGAGGCACTGGATAGCTACGATAAACATCTGGAAATCAAACCAGATTTTTATGGAGCTTGGTACAACCGAGGTAATGCCCTGTTTGACTTAGGACGATTAGAAGAGGCATTGGATAGCTACGAGAAATCTCTGAAAATTAAACCGCATTTCTACGAAGCTTGGAACAACCGAGGCAGTACGTTCGCGAAATTAGGGCGATTAGAGGAGGCATTGGATAGCTACGAGAAATCTCTGAAAATTAAACCGGATTTATATGAAGCCTGGAATAACCGGGGCAATGCACTGCGGAGTTTAGGACGCTACGAGGAAGCGATCGCTAGTTTCGACAATGCTATAAAAATCAAACCCGATGACCACGAAGCTTGGAATAATCGGGGTAATGTACTGGGGAATTTAGGACGCTACGAGGAAGCGATCGCTAGTTTCGATAATGCTATAAAAATCAAACCCGATGACCATGAAGCTTGGAATAATCGAGGTGCTTTACTGAACAAATTAAGACGCTATGAAGAAGCGATCGCAAGCTATGAAAAAGCCTTGGAAAAAGCAGAATTTTATCAAGGATGGTACAACCGGGGGATTGCGCTGTTTAATCTAAGACGCTTAGATGAAGCGATCGCTAGTTATCACAAAGCTCTTGAATTTAAACCGGAGTTCCATGAAGCTTGGTATAACAAGGCTTGCTGTTATGCCATACAGCGTAATGTTGAGCAAGCAATTGAGAACTTGCAACAAGCCATTAACTTGAGTCCTGATAAATGCCTGGATATCGCAAGAAATGACTCAGATTTTGACGGCATTCGAGATGATGAGCGTTTTCAGGCTTTGATTCAGAAAGGAAGTCATACGGAAGAAGAGGCACTGCAAGCTGCTTTACTTAAAAAAGTAGAACTGGAAGAATATGAATGGCTCAAAGCAGCCGTCAGAAATCCAGCTTTTGATTTTTTGAAAGACCCAGAAGAAGACATCTATACTTTAGCTGACGGCGAACCATTCGATGACCCAGCATGGGCGAAAACTGTAGCCAGTGATCCAAATTATGGTTTTATAACAGACCGAGAAGAAGACATCTACACTTTAGCTGACGGCGAACCATTCAATGACTAAGGGTAAAGTTGTCCTAGTGTCTTTCCCGTTTGATGATTTATCAGCTACCAAAGTGCGTCCAGCTGTCTGCATCACTAACCCTGTGGGAGCATATCGTCACGTTGTTCTGGCTTTCATTACCGGTCGGGTTCCAGCGGATTTACTGGAAACAGACATCGTATTAGAAACCAGTCATCCAGACTTTGCTGTCAGTGGGTTAGATCGAGCATCTACAATCAGGTTGGATCACTTGATGACAGTTCGTACATCGGTTATCCGGCGTGAATTGGGTGAGTTGTCATTAAATACACAGGCTGAAATTGCTGAAAAGTTGTGCAACTTGCTAAGAAAGTGATTACGCGATCGCCCACTCCACCAACCTAGGGATAATATTTAAAGTTTGTCTTTATCATTATTTTCAATGAGAACTCCTACAGATTGATAATTTTAAAGGATATAGTATTTTATGAAGTATTTAGTAGGGTTAGTAGTTTTTTCAGCTATAGGTTATTTTTTGATTGTAGACACAACGAATTTTTATAAACAATTAAAAATAAATAATCAGCGTAATCAATTAATAGTAGATTTTGGTAGGCTTTTGATTTTAGGAGCAATGGCAGGGATTGGATATAAGGTTGCCTCAGAAACTTTTCAACAGCCTAATGATTGGATAGTGTTTTTAGCCAAGGGCATAAGCGGAGCTTTCTTAATACGTTTAGTTCGTGCAATCTTCTAGTTTTTTTGCACTATCAGTAGATTGGCTAACCAAATTAATGGTTGAATCAGCCGATAGGAAGCATATAAAGTGTAAATGTTTAATTTCCTAACTTAGGCTGATGGCAAAGTAGTCACTGGAGAAAGGTAGATAAGCGCGATCGCATTCTCACTCACCGCAAAGCGCGATCGCATTCTCACTCACTGCAAAGCGCGATGGCTTCGCCTCGGACTCCGTCCTACGCATTCTCACCCATCCTCTACTTCGCATCCCTTAACATAACGATCCCACAGGAAAAACCCATCGTAAAATAGACTAATGTCTTCTGAAGCCAAGTTTACTGGCGTAAAAATACCTATGCGTAGATTAGGACGCTATGAGCAACCGCTGGGAATTGACTCCGACGACCACGAAATCTGGTACAGTCGTGGTGAAGCGCTGGCTAACTTAGGACGCAACAAAGAAGCACTGATTTGCTTTGACAAAGCTGTAAAACTTGCCCCAAAAAATCAAGCAGCTTGGACGTTCCGAGGCGTAGTGTTAATTCACCTCAAACGCTATGAAGAAGCGTTAACAAGTTGTGACAAAGCTTTAGAAATTGCACCAGAAGATAAAGAAGCTTGGATGTTCCGAGGCGCAGCGCTACATAGATTGGGGCGTTACAAACAAGCTTACACCAGCTATGACAAAGCTTTGGGAATCAAAAAGACATCCCTTTGGCAAAGACTAATTGAGAAAGTGGGTAATTGGTAATCGGGAATGGGTATTTTCCCCTCTCGCTTGTAGCAGGAAATTAGTAAAATAAATTTATAGAATTCAGGAGCCAGGTTATCTGGCACAAAACGCCTATCGAAACCATCTACGGTAATCTTCAAGGGTTAAAGTCCAGCCAGCTGAAGCAGCTAGAGAAGCTTTATCATCAGCGGCTACCAGGCGATCACATTACAACAGCGGAATTCGCCCAGCGGTTGGCAGCAATTAGCACCGAAATCAATCAGCCTGTATCCGTCTACATTAATCGCCGGGGACAGGTGATTCGCGTGGGAGTGGGAACCCCCAGGCAAACGCAGATTCCCGCTCTAGAATTGCCTCGTTACGGTGCAGAACGACTCAGCGGTATTCGCTGCATATCTACTCAACTGAAATCAGAAGCACCGAGTGAAGCTGCATTGACTGCAATGGCAATGCAACGACTAGACGTGCTGGCAGTGCTATCGCTGACAGGGGGAGGGTTTGAGCGACGCGGTGGGGGAGCCACAGGTTACATCAAAGAAACTTATCTAGCTCACCTAGTTCCCCATCCGGAAGCAATTTGGAATCTGTCGCCACCGATGAGCCTGGATGCGCTGAGCAACCAGGATTTTCTGGAACTGGTGGATGGACTAGAAGCCGAGTTTCAGCGAGAATTTGTTGCTAAGCAAGTAGACAGCGATCGCGATCGCGTCCTTCTGGTGGGGTTGATGACTCAAGACATGACACCCTTGCAATTCCAAGATGGATTGGAAGAATTGGCGCGGTTGGTGGATACCGCTGGGGGGCAAGTGTTGGAAACAATGCAGCAAAAACGTCCCCGTCCCCATCCCCAGACCGTGGTTGGGGAAGGTAAGGTGCAAGAAATTGCCCTGACTGCACAAACGCTGGGAGTTAACCTGATCGTCTTTGACCGCGACCTCTCACCCGCACAAGTCCGCAATCTAGAAACTCAGACTGGTATCCGCGTGGTAGACCGGACTGAAGTGATTTTGGATATCTTTGCCCAACGCGCTCAGTCTGGTGCTGGTAAGTTGCAGGTAGAATTGGCGCAAATGGAATATATGCTGCCGCGCCTGACTGGTCGCGGTCAAGCAATGTCTCGACTCGGTGGCGGTATCGGTACTAGGGGGCCTGGTGAAACCAAGTTAGAAACTGAGCGCCGGGGAATTCAGCGTCGCATTGCCAGACTGCAACAGCAAGTGAACCAGCTGCAAGCGCACCGTTCCCGCTTACGTTTACAACGGCAACATCAGGATGTTCCTTCAATTGCCTTAGTTGGATATACCAATGCTGGTAAATCTACGTTGCTGAATGTGCTAACTAATGCTGAAGTTTACACAGCAGACCAGTTGTTTGCAACTCTCGACCCGACTACGCGGCGTTTAGTCATACCCGATGCGGTGACAGACGAGGCGCAGCAGATTGTGATTACAGACACGGTGGGATTTATTCACGAGTTACCGCCTTCTTTGATGGATGCTTTCCGTGCCACATTGGAAGAGGTGACAGAAGCGGATGCGCTGCTTCATGTGGTGGATTTGTCTCATCCAGCTTGGCAAAGTCAAATTCGTTCTGTGATGGCGATTTTGTCAGAAATGCCAGTAACGCCAGGGCCATCGTTGATTGTTTTCAACAAGATGGATCAAGTGGATGGCGATACTCTGGTGCTGGCAAAAGAGGAGTTTCCCCAAGCGGTGTTTATTTCCGCAAGCGATCGCCTGGGTTTAGAAACTCTGCGTTACCGCATCAGCCAACTGGTTCACTATGCGATCGCGCCCGGCTAAGCCTCTGGGTTCTCATGCAAAAAATACTTGAGAATAGCCCCCCTTCACAAGGGGGGTTGGGGGGATCAAATGCTTAGCCTTAAGAAAATAAAATGGGATTAAACGCGCTCTTAAGTTAAACCTTAATCACTGGTTGCATAATAAGTGTATTGCTTGCCATCCCAATAGAATAATCTACTGGATGATGCTGCTTTGGAGAGAGAAATCCCCTCTCCTTGTTTCCAAGACGACGGAATCGAGGCATTATATTTAGCAGCCTCAGCTCTAGGAAGAACTTCCCAAACATCATCAGCACCAAGCTCTTTGTCGATTAAAATAACTTCTTGGGTTCCACCATGAAAAATTGCCATCGCCCGATTAAAAAACTGTGTTTCACCTTGAGGCTTTTTCTCTGCGAGCATTAGAGGATGTTTGAAAAGTGGTGAGGGGTTAAATATTATGCCAACCGCCTGACCATGATACGGATCATTGCCAGATAAATAAAAGTCTCCGATGTTTCTGGCAATAACTCATAA